>PUPC01000195.1 GCA_003553185.1 Planctomycetota bacterium
GCATTGGCCAATGGCAAACGGGCGGAAGAAGTTTTCGGCGTCGGACAAGGTGGCAATCCTGCGGCGGCATCTCTTGGATAAGGTCCCGGATACCTTAAGAAAACTCCGGGGTCTGGGGCGGGGCCCCAGTTCGCCACGGTCGGCGCACCTCGTGATTCCGAGGGACTTGCGGGTGTTCCCGAGTCTCTTATTTTAACCGCGTTTGTCCAATTCACGCTGAACCAGGACACCAGAGCCTACCTCGTAATGGCGACCTCGATCCCGTCAAACAACTGATCGCCTCGGTTCCCGATATCAAGAAAGACATTCCTAAGGATGAGCTTAATCGCTATTCAGAACGCGACATGCAAGATATCGTATTTCAGCTAAAGAAAGCCGCTCTCGATCTTTCTCTAAAATACGCGCAAGGGAACCGGGCCAAGGCACGACGGGTGTATGGTATGTCAAACCCCAACTCATTCAAGAAACTAATTCAAAACCCTCAAAAATTACATCCAGATTCGCGTCAGCGCAGTAAGAGGCCGAAATAAGTTACATGCCGGGCTTTTTGTGTTTTTGAGAGACGAGATTAAACGACGAACACCGCTCCTACCAATAACTGAATTGTGGCCACGTGGCCACAATTCATCTTACCCTTGTCCATAGGCGCCCCTTCTGGGATTGCTCAAATCGCACAGGACAACTCAGCATTGTTGACGAACGACTGCGGGGTGCCTAATATATGGCGGTTGTACCGCCGCCCTCATTATTGAAAAGGAGGGTCCCATCGGCAAATGCCTTAAAGCTCACCTACCTCGGAATCCCAACCTCAATCAAATATTGAGAGGGAAGCGAACATGAACGATGGGCAGAACGATGTCAGCCAGATAAAGGCGGTTTCTTGTCCGCGGAATCGTTCATTCTGAATGCAAAATTGCACATCGACTCCGTGAGCCGCGGCGTGGGGCTTCTTTGTCCCATCTACTCAAGACGGGCGCGGGATGTCCACGGCCCGGGCGTGCCGGCATTGACCGGGCGACAGACTCTGTGTAGGATGCGACAGGACCGAGCGGAGCAAGGCCCCATGTCGTCTATTCTTGATATCGACCTGGATGATTTCGGCATCGTGGACGATCCGGTGGGGCGGCTCGCAACCGATCACCAAGACAAGGTAGGAGGAGTACACTCGGGATGGTGACTCATACGAACCGCCGGGGCGACACCTATTATGTGCACGTCCGGAAGACGAAGACGGGGAAGAACCGGTACTACGCCTCGAAGGACCCCGACGATGCGTGGGTGGGGCCGCTGCCGGACGAATATGAAATCTACGAGAATCCGAACGGGCGCGTCTTCGTCCGCCGGAAGCGGGCATCGGGCTTCACCGCGGAAGAGATTCGGACCGTCGAACGCGAGGTGCGAGAGCGGTCGGCTCTGAAACGGTGGGCGTATAAGGTCGAGGGGAGGGACGATGCGATCACGGTTCACGAGATCGGCCAGGACCTCGACGGCCTCGTCTCCATGCTCAACCCGTGGATGGCGAAGGATGAACGCCGGATGGCCGACCTCGCGGCGAAGACCGGAACGTATGAGCCGATGATGCGGTTCCGCCTGATCGAGGAAGACCCCCGAACGTTCCAGACCGAGCGGTTCTGCTTCCTCGGCGGGATCGACGACTGGATGCCCATAGGCGATCCCGGCGAGCTGGCCGAGCTGGCAGAAGAGTTCGCCCGGCACCTCGGCCGGGACTCATTTTACGAGCTGATGCGGTAGAAAGGCAGGCCGACCATGGCGCGACCATCCAAGTCCCTGAAAGTCCCCAAGGCGATGCAGGAAACCTTCGACGCGATCACGGAACTGACGGACCGCGTGTGCGCGGAGCATTTGACGGAGGAGTACGCCGAACTCGCCCGTCAGGCAGCGGCCGCGCTGGCTCGCAAGCGCCCGTCGCCGTTAACGAGCGGCTGGGCGAAGAGCTGGGCGTGCGGGATCGTCTACGCGCTCGGGTACGTGAACTTCCTCTGGGATGGCAACGCCGAGCCGTACATGAGCACGGAGGACCTGTGCGAGTGTTTCGACGTCAGCCAGGGCACGGGATATGCCAAATCCAAGGCGGTCCGTGATGCTCTGGACCTGATGCAGTTGGACCGGGACTGGTGTCTCCCGAGCCACATGGCGGACAACCCCCTTATCTGGATGATCAGCGTCAACGATGTGATGATGGACGCCCGCCGGGCGCCCCGCGAAATCAAGGAGGCGGCGTACAAGCAGGGGATCATCCCGTACATCCCCGCCAAGGACGGTACGCCAGCGGCCGACCAGACGCTCACGACCGGGCTCATCCCGGGGCCCGACTCGCGGGTCTACCAGATCAAGGTCACGCTGCTGGGCGTGCAGCCGTCTGTGTGGCGGTATTTTCAGGTCCTCAGCGAAAGCACCCTGTACGACCTCCATTGCGTCCTCCAGGTCGTCATGGGGTGGCAGGAAAGTCACCTGCACATGTTCGCCGCGGGAGAGGACGAGTACGCCACTCGGTACGATGGAATGGACCTCGGGCGGGGCGTGATCGAGGACGACACGGTCACGCTGGCCGAAGTCGCACCGAGCAAGGGGATGAAGTTCGAGTACCTCTACGACTTCGGAGACTCCTGGCGGCACGAGGTCTTGGTCCAGAACATCCTGGAGCCGGACCCGCACGCTACGTACCCGGTCTGCCTGGGCGGCGAGCGGGCCTGCCCGCCGGAAGACTGCGGCGGCATCTGGGGCTACGAGGATCTGCTCCAAGCGCTCCGCGACCCCGAGCACGAGGAACACGACGAATTGCTGGAATGGCTCGGCGGCACCTTCGACCCCGAAGCGTTCGACCTCGCCCGGACCAATCGGGCGCTGAACGAGGCCAAGGCCCAGGGCTACGTCCGTTGATCGGATGCTTCCGAAAGAGGGGGGTGACGGCCCGAAGAGGGAGCGGCGCGGGGTACTCACCCTCTCGGTTCGGCGGGAATTAACCACCCCGCTGTCGCAGGTTGGGACCCTGCTCGGTGGCCGCACAACGGTCGTTCTGTGTGCGAGAGAATACTCATAATGGCCACCCCCGAGCGGTTGTGCAACGTCCGAATTCGGCCCTTGCTCGCCCGGCCTTGCCGCAACATCCGAAACAGTTTGCGGAAAAATTAATCGTGCCCCAGTTCGCCAGGGCTTACCACGATTTGCGAAAAGGGCTCATCGCGTTCGCCTTGTCAGCGAATAAGGTCTCAAACAGAGCGTCCCTTCTCGGGCTCGCGAGTCGGGCGACCGACAACTCGCCTTGCGAATCCTGTGGGATGATTGTAGGATTGGCGTGAGCCGAGCAGAAGAGTGGCTTTGAGTTATTTGGAATGGGTGGAGGGGAAGCGATGCCGAGAAGCGACGTGCCGCCTCCGTGGCAGTTTGAAGGCCCGGGCTCGTTCGGCCAGCCCGTTGCCAACCGCAATGCGCCGTGCCCGTGCGGCAGCGGCCGAAAATACAAGAAATGCTGTGGTGCGGCCAGCCGGTCCCCGTCGCCGACCTCGCGGCCTGTTTTCCCGGACATCGGTGACAGCCGCGCCCGGCGGATTGCTAGCCGGCTGACCCGTAAGCTTTCGGATGCCGCCGCACAGCTCCTGTCCCGCCGAGAAATCACCGCTGCCCTCCGCCGCTGGACGGGAGACGACGACCCCCAGCTCGAGGAGGGAGCGAAGGGCGAAGGGCCCTTCCTGGAATACCTGCTGCACGACTGGCGCCCGGAGGACGGGAATGGTGCGACCGTGGTGGAACGGTTCGCCGAGACGGACGCCAAGAACCTTTCGCGGGAAGAACGAAGACAGCTCGACGACTGGCTTCATCGCCGGCGCCGAAGTCTGTTCGAGGTCGAGGACGTATCGCCCCAGGAGCATCTGACCACGCTTCGCGACCGCCTGACGGGCGACACCTTCGAGGTTTTCGATACCGCCCTGGTACGCCAGGCGGCCCGGGGGACCTTGCTTATCGGGGCAATACACCCCTGCGGCGACCGGATGGAGATGAGCGGGTTTCTCACCCGGGTTCCGCGACATATCCGTTCACGGTTTGAAGAGTGGCTGTGCCGCGAACAGGCCGCCTGGCGGGAGCGGCGAGGACTGCCCGATGAACCGTCGTCCTGGCCGCCGTTCTTCAGCCAACAGTCGGCGGAAATCGAGCAGGCCGCCACACGGATCGCCCAAACCCCGCCGCTTGTCGTTCTGAGCACAGGCGAGCCCGTTTCGCCTGGCCACGCGGTTTACGAGGTGGACGACCGCCGGCGAGTGCGCAAGGCGTTGCTCAAGTCGCTCCAACTCGCCGAGCGGGGGTCGGGCAAAGGGAACGAGATCGAGGGGGACTCGTTCGGCTGGCCGCACGATCAGGAGGGCGACCCGCTGCCGTTCGAGAAACCGATTCCTGATATGGACGACGCGGGCAGGCAGGTGCTGATGATGCAGGCGTCCCGTATCGACCCCGGCGACCCGGAAACGTCACCCGTTCCCCAAAGGGAGGATATCGCGACGGTCTATCTCGGGGGCGACCGGATGGAGGTTTCAGCTATGTCGAAGGAGCGCCTGGACCTTGTCTGCCAGGCGGTGGAGCACGAGCTTGGCGCAGCGATCCGCCTGGTCCGACGCGCGGAGTCCGCCTCCGACATGGTCGACCGGATGTGGGCACGGAGCTCCGAGCCCCGCCGAAGCAGGCGGTGGACCAAACCGAAGGATCCGGGACTGCTGCGTCTTGAACGAGATGCGGGCGACCGTCTCTGGCGTGAGTGGATCGACTCTCCCATCAAAGCGTTCGGCGGCAAGTCACCGCGCGAAGCGGCCGGAGACCCCAACCTTCGCCCCGAGCTGGAAGACCTGCTCCGGGACTTCGAAGAACAGGGGCGAAGCGGCCCCGGGCCGGGCGGTCCGTGGGCCGGCCAATTCGTCCAGAACGTGCGCCGCGAGCTCGGGATGGAGTAGCCGCGTTTCACCCGCACGGCTGTTCCTGATGGGTGGAGGGCGGGACCTGCTCTCCGGCCCGCATCCAGTACGCACCCGCAGACTCCGCCTACGCTCTCGCGCATTATGCGGCCTCCTCTTCGTCCGAACTTGCCTCTCCATCTCTAGGGAGTTTCATACGTCAATGCAACTACAGACGATTGCCGCACAATTCCGCGCGGTCTGAGAGTAACGAGCACAAGGGCCGTGTCTATAGGAATGTTTTCGCTATAGTTTGACTTGAACGAATAATCGCGATAGACTTTCTAATACAGCAAGTCGGTGTTTTGGGGGGGCGGAGTAAAAACGCAGCCCGCGGCGGAGGAAAACCGCAGCGCCTATCCCATAAGGCACTCCACTTATAACCCGCCCGTTTGCGGTTGTCAAACCTCCGATTCTTGTGATTTTCGGGCGGCGGATGCGGCCTGACGGAGCCGCC
>PUPC01000020.1 GCA_003553185.1 Planctomycetota bacterium
CACGGGATTTTGAATCCCGCGCGTCTGCCAATTCCGCCACTCTGGCCGTCGCTCCGTCGATGCCGCAGGGCGCCACGAGGTGTCCGTTCCGCCCGCGTTGCCCACGTGCCGGTCGGGAATGCTGAATCGGATTTTCATTATACTTGCCGCCGGGCAACACGCAAGAGGCCGCGGCATCATCCGGGCGCGAACCCGCCTCCGCAAGGGAAGACGGTGTGCCGTGCCGGCGCGTTTCCGCCGCCGTGCGGGCTTCGCCTTGTCTTGATGCCCACCGTTGGCTATACTTTTTTCGTTTCGAGCTTCGGTCGGTTCAAAGCCAGGTCCCTCATAGACTGGCGTCCGGGCGGGGCGATTCGTGCGACCGGCCAAGGGAGGAGGGTCCGATGATGACTGATTCGAAGACGCGCGGCGCAAACGGTGCGGTACGCTTGGCGGCCTGCGCCCTGTTGATGGCGGCGGGGCTGTTGGTGGGCATGACACGGGTCGAGTCCGGCCCGGCGGAACGGCCGCGTCGGGCGCACGCCACGATGCCGCGAGCGTGGATGGAGGCGAACGAGGCGCTGGCGCTGGCGCATCGACAGACCGGATTGCGCTATGCCGTGGTCCCGGCCGAATTCAACGGCGTGGTCGGTCCGTATCAGATCGGGCAACGTGTTCGCGTGGCCCGGCTTGTGCGAGCGGTGGCCGCGGCGACGGGAACGCACGTTCGATTCGTGGACGAAACGGCGGTGTTCGAGTCGGAGCGGCCCGCACGCGGCTGGCTGCTTCGCCGACCACAACGGCCCGACGATCCGCGCGAGGCCGTGCAAGCGGCGGCGGAGACTTCTGCGTCCGACGACATCGCGTTCCTTTCCAAGAAGGTCGGCCACTCGAACGCGTCGGTCCGGGCGCACGCCCTGCATGCCCTGCACCGGATGGAAGGCGATTTCGAGCAACGGCAATGGCCCGGGCGCGTGTCGGTCTTCGAGGTCTTCCCGGAGGAACTGAACCGCGACACATTGTACTGGGCCATGCAGGAGAGGTATCCGGCGGGCTCATCCAACTGGCGAAAAGTTGTCGACATTCTTGCCCGGGCCCGCGACCCGCATCTGGGTCGGAACACCTGGGGGGCGCTCTATTACGAAAGATATGGGGCATTGCAGGCCGCAATGTGGGGGCTCGGTCGTTCGGGCGACCATTCCGTGGCTTCCATGCTCAACCGGCGGATACGCTGGCAATATACCAGCGACCCGCTGGACCGCTACCGGGCAGCAATCGGGATCGGAACGCTGAATCGGGACGATGTGTTGCGCCAGACGAGAAATACCGAGCACGAGAACCCCGAGGTCCGCGCCGCGATCGCGCTGGCTCTGGGGCTTTGCGAGGGGACCGACGACGTGCTGGAGACGTTGTCGGCGTTTATGCAGGACGCCGATCCCCGCGTCCGGTTCGTGGCTTGCCAGTCGCTGGGCCGGATCGGGACGGAGGCCGCCCTGGACCGGCTCGAGGCGGCTCTGGCCGATCCCGAGACCGATGAGACGCTGCTGGCCAGCGTGCTGGACGGGCTGGGGCGGGCGGCGACACCCCGCGCTGTGGCTCTGGTGGCCCAGCGCGCGGACGATGGGCGCCCGGCCGTTCGCGTCAAGGTTGCCGAGGTGTTGGGGGCGATAGGCGGCGAGCAGGCCTTGACCGCCCTGAAGCCGCTTCTGGACGATGCCGACCGGCAAGTGCAGGTTGCCGCCGCCTCGGCCGTGGCGACGTTCGGTACGCAAGAAACAGTGGAGCTCGCCGGGGAGCGGATGGCGGAGTGGGACGACGACCTGGACAGTCGTATTGCGGTGGTGACCGGCATGGGGTGCGGCCGCTCGCCGGCGGCGGCGGAATGGCTGGCACCGGTTGCACTGGATACGGACGCATCCGACCGGCTGCGCTATTACGCCTCGCTCGCCCTGGCGCGTCTGGCGCAGGGCGCAGGCCGCGATACCTTGAAGACGTTGACGGATTTCGATGCCCCGCAGTACCTCCCTTACGCCATCGAGCATGTGGACTTGGGCGATCCCGAGGCGACGTTCGAACATCTGAAACCCTTGCTGACACAGGGCGGTCGCGACACGCAGGCGGCGGCCGCCTGGCGTGCGTCGCAACTGGGTTCCGGCAAGGCGACGGTCGAACTTTTGGAAGGGTCCGGCGTGCTCGACAATCACGCTCGCTTCAAGCACGGGTGGGGCCCCATGCATGCCCGCGGGCCCGAGATCGTGCCGGCGCTCGTGGAGGCGTCGCACAGTCGCCGCGCCCAGATTCGGTCCGGCGCCGCACAGGCGCTGAGCGGTCGCATGGATGTCCGCGCCGTGGACCGGCTGATCGAACTGACCGAAGACGGGTCGGCTGGCGTACGGGCCTCGGCCGCCCATGCGCTCGGGCTGACCGGCGACCCGGCGGCGATTGACGCCCTGGTCGCGATGGCGACCAACGAGTCGAACCGGCGCGCTCGCAACGTGGCCGTGCGGGCGCTGCGTTCGCGCGTCTTTCGCGGCGATGAGCGGGTCAGGGCCTGCTTCGCCGAGCTGGCCGGGACCGAGCGGGACAACGGCGTGATCGATCCGAACCTGCCCTCGGTAGCAGGCCAGCCGGCGCATTCCTTCGCATTGCGACGGTTCGCCGACTCGGTGGACGACGAAGACATGTGCAGCATCACCTACGAAACGTCGCTCCCCTACGACCGCGCCCGCGGCCGGGTCGTTCTGTGGGGCGCCCACGGACGGTTCGTGGATTCGCCTCAGACCGGCGAGACCTGGTTCTTCGATGCGGGCAGGAATTCCTGGGAGCGCCTGATCTTCTCGCGCGAATGGCCGGGCGAGGACTGCTGCATATGGGGCACGACCTACGACCGGGCGCAGCGGGTCGTCGTGTCGCCCGTATCCGGCACGGGCGGCGGGCACGGCTGGGGCAACGCGTTGCGGGGACACCTGCAGTCATCCTTCCCCTGGGTGCTCGATACGCGAACCGATCAGTGGTATGCGATGAAGCCGCCCCACCATTACGGTCGCTTGAACATGGTGGCCGGGACATCGGACCCCATCCACGGGCTGGCGATTTTCTCGCACGGCCGGGTCGTGACCTACGACATCCACGCGAACCGCTGGGATTTCATGACGAGAGGCACGGACGGCCCGGGCCGCAACATCGGCAATACCGGCGGCGTGTTTCATCCCGCCTCCGGCCGCCTCATCGCCGTAGGCCGCCGCTCGACCTGGTCTTACGACCCGGTCGAGGACCGCTGGGCGGACCTGAAGCCGGAGGGCGATATTCATCCGCACGGGTGGATGATGGTGCACGACACGGCGAACGATGTCATGCTGGCATTTCGGCGAGGCGGGGCCGGCATGCGGGTGGCCGTCTATCATATCGACGAGAACCGGTGGGAAGAGCTGCCGCCGACCTGGCCGCGCCCGAACTACGGCGCCTTCGATGTCACCTACGACGAACGGCGCAACGTGACCGTGATCTCGGGCGGGAACGACACGTGGCGCTCGGCCGAATCGGCCGTGCGCGAGACGTGGACCTATCGCTACAAGCCGGCGGACGGACCGGTCGCCGATCCGCACGAAGACCGCCCGCGCGATGTCGCAGTGACGGTGTCCGACAACGGAGCGGCCCGCGTGACGTGGCAGCGCCCCCGAGAGGGCGCCCCGGAGCAGTTCCGGGTCTATCGCGGTTACGGGGAACGGGTCTGGCGGGCGGAATGGACGGCGGCCGGCGAGGTCGAGGCCGACGTTCTGTCGTTCGAAGACCAGATCCCGAACGGCGAGGAACATCCGAACTTCTACCGGGTCCTACCGGTCACGGGCGACAACGAGGAGGGCACGCCTTCCTATCCCGCCTCCGCCGCGCCGCCCGCCTTGCGCCGGGTATCCGCCGCCCGGACCGACGGGGGCATCCGCGTCGTCTGGCATGCCTCGCCCGCCGACGGTGTCGTCGGCTATCACGTCTATCGCGCCCCGGTTCCCGAGGCGAATTATTGGCGGCGACGATTTGATCCCTGGGGCTTGCGCTTGGGCGACAAAATGGAGCGTCTGACCGACGAGCCGGTGTCGGGAACCGAGTGGCTCGACGAGGATGTGCCCGCCCCGCAGCCGGGTTCGGAAGAATGGTGGCCGGAGACGTTCGCCTACATCGTTCAGCCGATCAACGCCTGGGGCGTCGAGGCCGGGCCGTCGCCGGTGACCCTGGCCGTGCCCTCGCCGCCGGAACTGGTTCGTGTTGTCCCGTTTGTGGATGGCGTACGTATGGTCCTGTGGGGGCCCGGGCACGCAGATGACAGCGCCGGCTGGCACGTGATGCGCCAGGACAGTTGGCACCTGCATTACGCGTTCCGCTGGAATGCCGTTCCCACACAAAGCCATGGCTGGCTGGATCGCGACGATTATCCAGCTTCATCCCGCCGGCGATATTATGTGTACGGTGTTGACGCTCACGGCACCGTGGGCATCCCGAGTTCGGGACTCTGGAGCGACGGTTATCCGTAAAACGTCGCCGGCCGATGGACCGGCTCAAATACTCAGGCGAGCGCTGCCCCGACCGGTCGACCTCTGTTGGAGTGTGTCGTGCGCCAGGTGTGCGGGGCGGAGTAAAATGCCGGCCGCTGCGGGGGATGGTGATCTGCGCGTGGCACAGCACAAGCGGAAGGCCCTGATGTCACGAATCACTTCGAAACCGCTTCGCCGGCCGCCGGGATTCTAATCCGCGATTTTGCTGGTTCGAAATCGCACAGGAACATCGTTTCCACCTCGCGGAGGCAGACGAGAACCTCCTCTTGGGCGATGTGTCCAAAGGAGGTGAGGAGCCGGAATCTCCGCGCTCTCCCGGTTTCTTTCAGCACACTTTTATTGACCTGTTCCCGCCCACTGTCTAGAATCCGATACCGAACCAGCGAGAGGTCATTGCGTTAACACATATATGTCATCAAACCAACTCATTTCGCGCGACCTGCTCCCGCGGCTCGAACGCTTGGAGGTCGCATTCCGGCGGATGCAGCGGGGCCGGCCCGAGGGCGAACGGTCCGGCGGACGGCGGGGCGGGCATATCGAGTTCGCCGACTACCGCGAGTACTCGCCCGGCGACGACTTCCGCCACGTCGATTGGAACGTGCTGAGCCGGACCGACGACCTGGTGATCAAGCAGTTCGAGCGCGAGGAACAATACGTGCTCCGCCTGCTGCTCGATCGCTCGGCCTCGATGAGCTTCCCCCGTCGGCTCGACGATCCGACGAAACTGGCCTACGGAGCGGCCTGCATCGCCGCGCTCACATACGTCGCCCTGGGTGCGGGACATCGCGTCGAGGTGGGCGCCTTCGGGGACGATTGCCGGTGGTTCCCCGTGGGC
>PUPC01000296.1 GCA_003553185.1 Planctomycetota bacterium
ATGTCCTCGTCGAAGATATCGGTCTCGGTCTCCGGGGCCTCAACGGGCTCCTCGGCAATCTCGTCGCTCGGCTCGAGTTCCGGTTCTTCGGGGTCGATGTTGCGGTCGATCTCCTCGAGCTGCTGTGTGATCTCTTCCTCGACGTCGGCCCGTACGGGGGGCAGGGTCGGCGGCGGCTCGCTGGCTGGGGCGTATTCGATGGTGGCACAGATGAGCAGCAGGATCGCCGTGATTGCAGAGGCCAATGCAAACGATGGGGCCCGCTTCAGTTGGGAACGGATCCATTCGCCAAGGGTCAATTGTTCCATTTACAGCTCTCCTCTTTCGCTCCGTTGGACTGCGCGCAAGTTTTTACTGCTTTTTTTAACGACGACACGGCTTCCGGGTTCGCAATATTTTCTGGAAATATGCATTGAACGGGGACGGCCGTGTGTGTCTTGCAGGTCGTATTATGCAAATAAGTTCCTGCGTCATATTTCGATGAGGGAGGATGCCTTCCGGAGGGCGCGGGTCTCCAACTGCCGCACCCTCTCGCGGCTGATCCCCAGTCGCTTCCCGATGTCTTTCAGCGTCTCGGGCGGGCCGCCCAGTCCGAACCGTCGGCGGAGGATCTCCTGCTCGCGGTCGGTAAGCTGGTCCATCACCTTGTCCAGTTGGGCCCGGATGTAGGCCCGGTTCTCCTTCTGTTCGAGCTTGGCGGTGATGCCGTCGGGCTGAATCTTGAGCACTTCGTCCGCACCGGTCACATAGGTGTCGATCTGGTAGTTCTCTTCCGGGACGACCCGTGCGAACCGCTTGACCACGCACCAGGTGACGTAGGTGCTGAACCGGGTCCCGCGGGTAAAGTCGAATTTGTCGACCGCCCGCAGGAGGGTCAGGTTCCCCTCGCTGATCAGGTCCTCGATCTGGACCAGGTCGCCGGCGTGCTGGCGGGCGAGCTTGACCACCAGCCGCAGGTTGGCCTCGGCCAGCCGGGCACGACACCGGTTCGCCTCATCGGCCAGCTCCTCAAGCTGCGCCAGAAGCTCGGGGTCGTCCCCCTGCGACGGCTTGAGCGACTGGCGGAGCCGGGCGAACTTGTATTTGATGTAGTTGTACTTGCGGAACAGGGCCGTCTCCTCGTCCTTCTTGAGCAGCGGCCGATGGCTCAGGTCGGCGAAATAGGCCGGGACCCGCTCGTCGGTCTCCTTCGCCCTGTACGAGTCCTCGCCCAGGGCGGGGTCATCGATAATCTGCTCGTCGGCGTCCGGCCCGTCGAACAGCGGATCGTATCGGTACTCGATGTCGGTGCGGAGCAGTTCCTCGGCGCGGAGTGTCTTCAGGTACTCGCCGACGACGCGGCGGCTCAGCCCGAGTTGCTCGCTCATATCCGACTCGCCCGAGCCATCGTGATGCGCGGCGAGGAGCTTGCGGCGTTTCGCCTCGTCGAGCGGGACGCCCGACGGCTGGAACAGCGGCTCGTCGGCGTGCTCGAGCTCGTGCTTGCGGAGGGCATGCCGGACCAGGCGCGGGGGGAACTCGAGCTTCGACGAGAGCCGGCGGACCGCCTCCGGCCTCGACATCGGCTCGGCGTCCTGCAGCTTCCTCGCCTCGGCGATGATGAGCTCCGCCTGCTGCTCGTTGGGCACACGGATGCGGAACATCGGCCCCTGGTCGAGCGAGGCGACGAACGCATCGACGTGCGACTTCCGCGCCGCGCTCCGCTGGACGCCGTCGGCGAACACGTACCGCAGCGTGATCAGTCCCTCCTCCCGCCACGAGGCCAGCGTCCCCTGCGAGATATCGTAGATGTCGCGAATCTGGTCGAGGGTGAGCACCTCGTCGTCGTCGGGGACGGGCAGGTCGAGGGTACCGCTCAGCTCGTCGAGCAGCCGGATGAGGTCCGCCTTCAGCTCGCGGCCGGGGCAGGATTTGCGGCTCTTGTCGGGCCGGTACGAGGTCAGTCGATATACGACGAAGGCCTCGGGGTAGGTCCCGTCGGGGCGCACATCCTCGATGAGGTGGCGCAGGCGGCTGATCTGCAGCTCGCGCTGGGCGCGCGGGGAAAGATGAAGCTGGCGAGCCAGATCCCGAACCAGCGATAACCGGTACTCTGCCATCTCCGTCCCTCACTGCCATCCAGATTGGTCAGTCACACGGCGCGGGCGGCAAAGCGGCGCGACGGCCGCACGGCCGCTTTCTCTATTCCGGAGTATATCACGCAAACGTCGGTTTTTCAAGGTTCCGTTTCAAGCTCGGCCCTGCCACAACTCCGGGAATCTATTGCGCTTATACACCGTTCCGAGTTCGCTGATGTTTTAAACGATACCCCGGCCGGAGCAGTTCGGCTGCATTCCGCTAATTATCAGCATCAGAAAGGGTCGCAGCGTTGCAGGGCATACGTCATGCCTTCGGCGTGTGTGACCAAACCGGCGCTGGCCGCCGGTCATTCCCTCCACATTGTGAATGCCACGGCACCGAAGGCAACCAGACCGAGCCCCGCCAGCGCCAGGCGAAATCGAACGCCGCGGCGTCTGTCCTTCTTATCGATGAGCCCGAAGGCGGTTACGCCAACGAGTGACACGCCGTACCCGATCAGCAATGGGGCAATCCAGAACCGGAAGAACAGCGTCAGCGGCATTCTGCCGGGATGTGGCTGCATGTCTTTTTCCTCCGCAGTGTGTCAGGGAACGCACCTGTAGCGACCGCATGCTGTCACGGGCCAGTCTCCGGCGTGTCTGTCGCGGGCCTCAGCGAGATGTTCGCCAGCACGTGTGCGATATCGGGATGCTCGCGGTCCGGCCGGGGTTCCAATATCAGCGTGAAAAAATGGTCTGTCTGTTTGCATTGCATATCGACAATCACCCGCCCGTCCTTCAAGTCGCCGGCAACCAGGCAGCGAGCGGTTGGAGTATGCACCTCGGTCACGGCCCGGCCCGCCGTACTGGGCAGCAAAACGCTCCGCAGCGTGGACAGGTACAGGCTGACGTATTTGTCGTCCAAGCCCGTGGCCGTGTCGATATCATCCGGATGAGACTGGTATATCTGTTTCAGCAGCTCAAACCGGCTGGTCGAGTCGTGCAGGCCCAGAATGGCCCTGCCGCCCGACCTGCGCGAGAAGACGCGCCGCTTCTCCGGCGTCACCGTCAGCGCAGGGTTGACGGCCGAATCGAAAATGCCCATCCTCAGGTCCTCGCTTTCCAGCCGCCATCTGTCCCGCCCGAGCTCCTCCGGCTCGAATTCGTGCTCGGGATAAGTGAACGTGTGCCCGGCCAGGGATATCTCGGCGGTCGCCCGCTCGGCGTCCCGTGCTTCGAGCGGTGGCGCTTTCTGTACGGTCACCCGCGGATGGTCTGCTCCCCCGTCCGGATCTCCCAACTCCGCAACGAGCGCTTCGATTTGGACGCGGTCCCTCCAGAACGAAAGCCGCGGCCAGAGAACGTAGCCGACCGCTGTCGCGGCCAACAGAAGTGCGATAACCACAAACAATCGTTTACGTGAAACAATCCTCATCCCGGTCCCTCCTGCGATTCGGTTTCACCGAACAAGCTCCGGCAGGGAGGCCCGTCCAGGCCCCGACTCAATTCAGCTCCGCGGCGCGCTGTTCCAACTGCAGAATCAAGAACTGCCGGTCCTCCGGATCATAGACCTCTATCCGCCCCGCCTCAATCAGCTCCAGCAGATGCGCGGCAATGAGCTTATCCGCCTTCATCAACGCGAAATGGAGTTGCCAGTCCTTCTCAGTTAACGATGAACGCGCGGAGGGTACGGGGAGGCCATCCGCCGTCCGGTCGGGCAATTCGTCGCGCGGGGGGACCACTTGTGGGTCGGGGAAAAGCGCCCTGGCAGCTTGCACTCTTCGATGAAACATTCTCGCAACCCGGCAGAAAAGTGCGAACTCCGGGGGCTCCTGCTCCAGTTCCGCCCGCCTCTTTTCAATGTCCTCGGTCGTGGGAAACATCTCCCTCCATTTGGGGTATTGATCCGACCCGTCCTTGAGCTCCCGGAGCACCCTTTTCTCGTACGCCAGCCCGGCCCGCACTTGCTCCTGCGTCATGCCCGAGCTCCTCGCGTAATATGCTGCATACGCCTTGATCTCCTCCAGGCAGTCCGTGGTCTCTCGTGGTGCGTTCCTCGCCACAGCCATGTCCCGGAGGTGTTGCTTGATAAAATGAGCCCTGCCCGCCGGAACCCCTCCGTCCCAGGAATCCACCTGTTGTGCCCGCTGCCACGCTGCGTAGTCCTCGTAGCGGCTGCCAAGATAAATTGGTTGGCCTTCGAATTCCCCGACCTGAACCTGGCCGCATTCGGTTTTTATCTCCTCTTGACCACAGCCGGCCAGAGCCAGAATAAGGACGTTGACAAGAAGCACTCTCTGCATCGGCTTACTCCTCGTTTCTGGTTCTATTCGGTCAACTCGTCCAGCGGCTCTATTGCGGTTCAGGGGGACACCCGTGCAGCCACGTTCTTGTCAACCAGTTCTGAGCCGCGCTTGCCGACGATCTCGTCAAAGCCAGCCGTTTGCTCGTTGACCGCATAAAGGCGAGCGCCCATATCAACAGCGAACGGCCTTCTCTCCATTCCCGGCCAGGGTTTCTCCGCAAGCACGATGGTGTCGTCAGGAAGCAGATGCACTTTCGGATCATTGAGGTAAACATACCCGACGAAATCCTGCGGGGCATCGGGCGCAGGGCCTCTTAATAAATATAGCTTCCGCTCGATTGTTCCGGGACTCTCTGCATATACTGTGTGTACTGCCTGGACCAATGCCTCATCTCCTCCGTCCGGATGATATGGGTAATCGCCATAACTCCGACTGTACTCCGCAAGCACACCTCTAAAGATACTGAATCGTATATGGTGTTGGGGTGGGGCTGTGTAAGGCCCGCTTTCCCTTGCTTCAAAAAAGATTGCAGGCACAAGAAAGAATATGACCACAAGGAAAACGACGAGGATGCCGAGGGCCAGCTTATACCGCTTCATACCAAACCTCCTTCCGCGCCCCCCCTGTCCTGGTTCAGCGTGAATTGGACAAACGCGGTTCAGAAAGAAGAGCCACGAGGCCACCAGCGAGTTCCATGCAATCCCGCCGCCGTCGGTCGCCTATCAAATCAGCGGCTTCCAAGCGGTGGCCTATTCCTCCTCGATCTTCCGCAGTGTCTGGCGCAGGTTGACGACGAGTTCGTAGTAGACCTTCGAACCACGGGAGGGGAAGACGATGAACAGGTCATAAGCCCTCCGCCCGCCAGTACAAGCCCTCTTCCGGCAAGAGCACTTCCCGCAGCTCATCCCGATACACACCGGTTTCCAAGAGTCGTTGCCTGCCAAAGAGTGTCCGCCTGTATGTCCGGTGTTTTCCTACCA
>PUPC01000169.1 GCA_003553185.1 Planctomycetota bacterium
CGGTATGGGGCCGAATTAAAACAAGCGGCGGTGTCGCCCTGTGGTTCAGGATAGTGTGCATCCCAGCCAGCGTCCGGGCTCGTCAGGTGTCAGAAGCCACCACGCTCCCCCGCTCGCGGACCATCGCGACCGCCCCTTCTCGGCCTCGCGGTTTCTTCCTGACATTCTCCCCTGGCCCTCAATAGTGCGAATGCCCGAACGCGAGCACAGCTTTCACCAGACGTTTCGGCACCACGGCCGAGACCTTGACGGCGTGCCATCTCGCTCGTACTCTATGGATGGGCTTGAAGGGAAGGTGGATTCATGCTTATGCCCCACAGGACATAGCATGACATGTTCTTGCGGCATACGTGCTTGGTTTTGACGAAAGGGTGTACATGGGTGGTGTGAATGGCCAGACAGACCTCTCCGCACTGGAAGGCCACCTCTGGGAATCCGCCAACATCCTTCGCGGGCCGGTAGACGCCGCAGACTTCAAGACCTATATCTTCCCGCTGCTGTTCTTCAAACGCGTTTCCGACGTGTACGATGAGGAGATCGCCGAGGCGCTGGAACTGTCCGGGGGCGACCAGCAGTTCGCCCTGTTCCCGGAGAACCACCGCTTTCAGATCCCGGCCGGCTGTCACTGGGAGGACGTGCGCGCCAAGACGGCCAACGTCGGCCAGGCTCTTCAACGCGCGATGCGCGAGATCGAGAAGGCGAACCCCAGGACGCTCTATGGTATTTTCGGTGACGCCCAGTGGACGAACAAGGAACGGCTGTCCGACCGCCTGCTTTGTGACTTGATCGAGCACTTCTCCAAACTTCCGCTCGACAACAAGTCGGCGGAGGCCGACATCCTCGGCCAGGCATACGAATACCTGATCAAGAAATTCGCCGATGCCACGAACAAGAAGGCCGGCGAGTTTTACACGCCCCGCGCCGTCGTGCGGCTGATGGTGCAGATACTCGACCCGAACGAGGGCGAGACGATCTACGACCCCGCCTGTGGTACAGGGGGCATGCTCCTCGAGGCGCTCCATCATGTCCGCGAATCAGGCGGCAACGTCCGCACGCTCTGGGGCAAACTGTTCGGCCAAGAGAAAAACCTGACCACGTCCGCCATTGCCCGTATGAATCTGTTCCTTCACGGCGTTGAGGACTTCGAGATTGTGCGCGGGGACACGCTCCGCCAGCCAGCGTTCTACTCCGGTGACAGCCTGTCCACCTTTGATTCCGTGATCGCCAATCCTCCGTTCTCGCTCCAGAAATGGGGCCGCGAAGTCTGGGAAAAGGATCCGTTTGGGCGTAACTTCGCGGGCCTGCCGCCGGCCAAGACCGGGGACTACGCCTGGGTGCAGCACATGATCATGTCGATGGCGTCCGGCTCCGGTCGGATGGCCGTGGTGCTACCGCACGGAGTTCTGTTCAGGATGGCTGCGGAAGGGAAGATTCGTCGCAAAATTCTCGGCATGGATATCCTGGACGCCGTGATCGGCCTCGGCCCCAACCTGTTCTATGGTACGGGCCTTGCGGCGTGTATCCTCGTGTTGCGCGAGCGCAAACCCAAGGCGCACCGCAGAAAGGTTCTGATCGTCGACGCGTCGAAGGAGTTCAAGAAGGGACGCAACCAGAACGAACTGCTCCCCGAGCACGTCGCCCGCATTTACGGCTGGTACACCGCTTACGCGGATGTTGAGGGCGTGGCCAAGGTGGTCTCGCTCGACGAGATCGCTGAGAACGACTATAACCTGAACATCCCGCGCTATGTGGAGCCGGTGGTTGAGGAGGAGAGCATCACAGTCGAGGAGGCCGTCGCCAATCTCAAGCAGAGCCTCGAAGCCGCCTACGCCGCCGAGGATCGACTGAAGACGCTCATGCAAGAACACGGTTTGGTGGAGAAGGGCCGTGCCTGATCGCATCACACAGAGCCAGCTCGAATCGTATCTGTGGGGCGCGGCTACGCTGCTCCGCGGCTACATCGACGCCGGCGACTACAAGCAGTTCATCTTCCCGCTCTTGTTCTACAAGCGGCTGTGTGATGTCTATGACGAGGAGGTCGCCCAGGCGCTGGAGGAGTCCGGTGGTGACGAGGAGTACGCTCGCTTCGCGGAAAACCACCGCTTCCAGGTCCCGGCAGAGGCGCACTGGTGCGAGAGCCGCCAAGTCTCAAGGAATGTCGGCAGGGCGATCCAGGACGCGATGCGTGACATAGAGAAGGCCAATCCTGATCGGCTCTATGGCATTTTCGGGGACGCCCAGTGGACGAATAAGGACCGTCTGCCCGACCGGATGCTCCGGGAACTGATGGAGCACTTCAGCACGTTGACGCTCTCCATCGCCAACTGCCCGGAGGACGAGCTTGGCAACGGCTACGAATACCTCATCAAGAAGTTCGCCGACGACTCCGGCCACACCGCTGCGGAATTCTACACCAACCGCACCGTCGTCCACCTGATGACCGAGCTTCTCGAGCCGCGACCGGGCGAGTCGGTCTACGATCCGACGTGCGGTTCCGGCGGGATGTTGCTCTCCTGTGTCGCCCGTTTGCGCGATCAGGGCGAGGAGTGGCGGAACTTGCGCCTGTTCGGGCAGGAACGTAACCTGATGACCTCGGCCATCTCACGGATGAACTTGTTCCTGCACGGCATCGAGGACTTCCAGGTTCTGCGCGGCGATACGCTGGCCGACCCGAAATTCGTCGAGGGCGACCGGCTGATGCAATTCGACGCCGTTCTCGCCAATCCGCCATACTCGATCAAGCAATGGGACCGCGACAAGTTCGAGTCCGACCCGTGGGGCCGCAACCTGTACGGCACCCCGCCGCAGGGCCGGGCCGACTATGCCTTCTGGCAACACATCATTCAAAGCCTGCACCCGAAGACCGGCCGGTGTGCGATTCTTTTCCCGCACGGTGTGCTCTTTCGCAATGAAGAGCAGGACATGCGGCAAAGGGCCGCCGAGCACGACGTGATCGACTGCGTACTCGGTCTCGGCCCCAACCTGTTCTACAACTCGCCGATGGAGGCCTGCATCGTCGTGTGCCGGAAGAGCAAGCCGCCGAAGCAGCGCAAGAAGGTCCTGTTCATCAACGCGGTCAACGAGGTGACCCGCGAGCGGGCACAGAGCTTCCTGACCGACGAACATATCGACAGGATCGTGAAGGCGTACCGCGACTACCGTGACGTGGAGGGTTTCGCCCGCGTCGTCTCTCTCGAAGAAATCCGCAGCCACGCGCACAATCTCAGCATCCCATTGTACGTGCGGCCGGAGAACGGCAACGCCGCCGCTACGTCAGCAGATGGAGATCGGCGTCCACTGGCCGACGTGATTGCCGACTGGCTGCGCAGTTCGACGGCCTTGCGAAAATCGATGGACGAGCTGTTCGACACTCTGGAACGCGCCGATATCACGCACAACGAAGGGGCCTGACCGAAATGGAGCATCCTACAGCAAAACAGCTTCTTGCTTGCCTGCGCGAGGGCGACGAAAGCGTCGAAGTCGAAGCGAAGTTGGGGCAGAAGGTCGGCACCAGCGTCATGAAAACCGTCTGTGCTTTTGCCAACGAACCGGGCAGAGGTGGGGGCTACCTGATGCTTGGCGTTCAGCGGGACGAGAAGATGCTTTTCCCCGACTACGTCGTCGTGGGGGTGGAGAACTCCGATCAGGTTCAGGCCGACCTTGCCACGCAATGCCGAGAGGTTTTCAACGTCCCTGTTCGCCCTCAGACGTTCGTGGACCAGATCGATGGCAAGACAGTGGTCTGGGCCTATATTCAGGAGGCCGACCCCCAGAATAAGCCCGTATACTTCACACGCCTCGGTCTCCCGGGAGGAGCATTCCGGCGCATCGGGTCAACGGATCAACACGGTACGGATGAAGACATCGCTCTCTACTACCAGCTTCGGGGGAACAAGACATACGACGAAACCGTCGTTGACGGATTCGATCCGGATGCAGACATAGACGGCGATGCCGTCGAGGAATACAGAAAACGAAGGGCCGAGGTATCGCCGACCGCGACAGAACTTCAGTGGGAGACGCCAGAACTTCTGCACGCCCTGAGCGCAACGACCCCACACGGGAGCCATGTCGCGGGGACCGTGTGCGGACTCATCTCGTTCGGCAAGCAGAGCACTCTTCGTCGGCACTGTCCGCTCGCACGCGTGGACTACATTCGTGTCGAAGGCCGCGAGTGGGTCAAGGACCCGGATGAACGCTATCAGACGGTGGAAATGCGCGGCCCTCTGCTGACGCTGATACCGCGCGTCGTGGCGCAAGTCTTAGACGATATCCCCACGGCTTTCGCCTTGGATAAGGACCAACTGCACCGTCGCGACGTCCCCCTCATCCCCCAGAAAGTGATCCGCGAAGCGGTCGTCAACGCCCTCATGCATCGAAGCTATCGCATGCGGCAGCCCGTCCAGATCATCCGCTACAGCAATCGGCTCGAAATCCGAAATCCGGGGCATTCTCTTAAGCCGGATGACCGATTGGGCGAGCCCGGTTCTCTCACCCGCAACGAGAAAATCGCCGCCATTCTACACGAGACAGGCCTTGCCGAAACGAAAGGGTCCGGCGTCCGGGTGATGCGGGAGCTGATGCGCCAGGCCAACCTGACGCTACCGTTGTTTGAGTCCAACCGAGAGGCGGACACGTTCACCGTGACCCTCCTGGTCCACCACCTCCTGGACAAGGCAGACGTAGCCTGGCTGGCTCAGTTCAAGGACTGCAACCTGAGCGAGGACGAGGCCAAAGCCCTGGTTTTTGTGCGCGAAGTTGGGGCGGTCAACAACGCCGCCTATCGCGACATCAATAGCATGGACACACTGGAAGCCAGCGGGCACCTCCGGCGACTGAGGGATTATGGACTGCTCAGGCAAAAGGGAAAGGCCGCCCAGACTTACTACGTGCCCGGGCATCGTCTGCTGAAAAGCTTGGAGGGAACGGATGGCACGGAAGCCCCGGTCGGCGCCCCCCAGACAACTGCCGATGAAGAGAAGGCGAGCTTAAGCGCAGAGCCGGCCCCGCTAAGTACAGAGCTTGAGTCCCTAAGCGCAAAGCTCCCCCCTGGGCTTACCGAAGAAATCCAGGACTTAGGCCAACGGACCAGCCCCGAACGGCTCGATGCCGTGATTACTGAATTGTGCCTTTGGAAGCCATTGGGAATACACGAACTGGAGTACCTGACGGGCAGGAAGGCAGGCCATCTTCGCCGTAGCCTCCGTCGGCTGATGGGAGCGGGAAAACTCCGCTATCTGTACCCAGACAAGCCCAGGCATCCTGATCAGAAATACGTTGCGGAATCTCCGAACGATTCATGTGGA
>PUPC01000222.1 GCA_003553185.1 Planctomycetota bacterium
CGTTCTTCTCAACATTATTGCGTCGGCTGTCCGCCCTGAGCTATTTCCATTGCGGAAGCGAACTCCAGCTCGACTTCAAACAGATGGTCCAGAATGCTGCGACCGTACGGTGTCTAGAAGATGAAACCGAGTGGTATCAATGGGGACGCTTTTCAAAACGCCAGGGCCGCCGAATGCGACTCGGCGGCTTAATCGGGAAGATAACATTCGAGGGGGACCTCGAAGATTTCTGGCCGTGGCTTGAGCTTGGCGAAGCTGTGCACGTTGGCAAGGCCACCACGTTCGGCCTGGGTGGTTTTGAGATTGCCGATTCTGCTTCGGAGAAATCCTGATGAATGATCGCGATTCTATGATACTGGCTGCTTTGCTGCACGATGTTGGAAAACTGGGCCAGTGGGGCCAGCATGACAGCGATGCACATCCTGCTCCTCCTCCTGATCTCGAAATCGCCCCGCCGCAGGATGCACATCAGCATGTACTATGGACCGCCGAGTTCATACGGAACCGCGTCACCAGTTGGCCCACCAGCGTTGATCCCCGCCGTGTTGCCGAGCTGGCTGCCCATCACCACTACCCGGAAGGATCGGATAGCGTCCAGGTTTTGATCGCCGTGGCCAATCGGTTGTCTGGCGGCGGGAATGCCATCGAAGGAGACAACCAAACCGCCCCCGGCGCCTCGAAACCTCCTCGCTTAAGCTCGGCCTTTTCTCACGTGTGGGCGCATCGCCAGACCGGTACAGGAAAAAGTGTGCACCACATTTCTGAACTGTCTCGGGATGACCTTGGGGTGGCATTCCCAATTCCGGAAACAGAAGTCGAATCGTCAGAATGTTCGGAACTGGCCCGATCATACCGAGAACTGTGGGACCAGCTAACCGAGGCGGCAAATGCCACCAGGTCACAAACCGCCGAAGCAATGATTGCGCACTTGCTTGGCCTGCTGGAAACATACGGTTGGTTTGTGCCACACGCCAGCCAGCATGGCACCAACGATCTCTCGTTGTACGATCACAGTCGAATGACCGCCGCCGTCGCTGCGGCGCTGTTTGACTACCACGAGGCGAGCGACGCCATGACTCCAGAGGCGATCAGGGACCAGGCCAAACCCAAGTTCATCCTGTTTGCCGGCGACCTGTCCGGCATCCAATCTTACATATTTCAGCTCGCCGAAATCGGCACAGGCGCCACGGCCAAACGGCTGCGAGCCCGTTCATTCTTTGCACAATGCTTGACCGAAGCCGCTTCCCACAAAGCCCTTCGTACATTCGGGCTTCCCCCATGCAACGTGATCATGAGGTCCGGCGGACGGTTCTACGCCCTCTTGCCGAATATTCCCGACGCCACCGACAAGCTGACTTCGCTCGAACAGGAGTTCGATACGTGGTGCCACAGCGAACTGATGGGCCAGATCGCCGTCAACCTCGCGTGGTCGCAGTTCAAGCCGGAAGAATTGGCCGGCTTCTCAGATGTCCTGCAGAGACTCCACGAAAATCTGTCCTTTTCCAAACACCGGCCCTTCTCCAAACTTCTCATTGACGACGATGACACCTGGCAGGAGTCGGCCTTTATTGCTCTGGAGGAGTGTGCACATGAGGAAGGGATATGCAATGTCTGCGGCACGATCCCGGCCGAACCAGACGAGGCCGCCACCGCCGGCCCGGAGCGGTGTTGCCGGCGGTGTCGGGATGACAGGATAATGGGGCAGCAACTGCCGGGGACCCGCTACGTCGCGTTCTATGACGACCCCGACGCCGGAGCGTTCCCCGTTCTCGGCCATTCCTTCGATTTGTGTGACGATGACCGCATCGACGGATGCCCCTATCTCGTTCTTGCTCTCGGAACGGACGATATCGGGCCGGTTTCTCGCTTCCCGCTGGCCCATCGTTTCCTGGCCCAGCATGTTCCCGTGGCCGACCAGCAAACCTGCGCCCACTGCCCCGGTGAAGGCAAATGCCCTATTCCGGGAGCCGAGCGCCCGCAGCCCGGACATCCGATTTTCTTCCAATGCATTGCCGAACGGAGCCGTGGACGAACAAGTCTGGGATACCTGAAAGGCGACGTTGACCATCTCGGAAAAACGTTTTCCTTTGGACTTCCCGAAAAACAGCGCTCGATGTCGCGGCTCATGGCGATCAGTCGCAATCTGGACCTGTTCTTCTCGGGATACATCGAACAACTGCTCCGCACCGAATTCCCCTTCGTCTATACGGTCTTCTCCGGCGGGGACGATTTCCTGCTCGTCGGACCCTGGGATGCCATTGTGGACTTGGCAGAGCGCATTCAGGCCGACTTCGACCGGTTCTCCTGCGGCCGCCTGACCCTTTCGGCAGGTATCGGCCTCAGCCGGCCCAGGACACCCGTCGCCACTGCCGTATATTCTGCCGACAACGCGCTCGAGGAAAGCAAAGAAACAGCGGCGCCCGGGGCGGACGAGAGCCGCAACCAACTCACCGCGTTCAGCACCACGATGAAATGGAACACCGCCAGAAATAGCATCCAAGAGGCCCGGCAGCTCGCCGAATGGCTTGCCGACGGAGCGGTAAACCCCAGCGCGTGCTACCGCCTCATGACATATTCCGACTTGTATCGGCGGTTCAGAAACACCGGCCAGACCCGCCACCTCAGGTTCCTGCCGTTGCTCGCATATGATCTGGCCCGCAACTGGCCGGGCCTGAACGCCAGGAATCCTGACCAACGGGATGCAAGGGCCTGGGCCGAGGGCCTGAAGAAAGATGCGATGGCGAGCGGGAGGGCTGACACAGAGTCCGGGGCCTGGCCCCCCCTGCGTTTCCTCCTGGAATACGCCCTGAACACTCGAAGAAAGTGAGATTTGGAGGTTATTGGCATGTGGCAAAATTGTCCTGAATGCGGGAAGTCGTTCGATCCGAAAGGCGGAAGGCACAAGGTGTGCGACAATTGTTACCAGAAGCAGAAAAACCAGGGCGGGACTGGGGGCAGACCGAGCCAATCCGGCAAAGGGCACAATGCACAATTGCCCTCGGAATGTGTCTTCGACACGTTCTACCAGGACGGCGAACTGCGCCGGGAAATCTTCGTCGAAGCCGCTGAAAAGATGGCCGGCATCCTGTCCCGGCAGAGAATGACCGCCACCAGCTTCCGGAACCTCTTCAAAATAGTCAAGCCGGCGGCCAACCGGCTGAAAGCCGAGCCCGATTTCGATTTCGGCTCCGCCAAAACAAAGGTCTACGAGTTCTACCGCCAGGTTCAGTACATGCGAAAGCGAGACGTCATCTCGTCGGACGTGTTTGTGGAGTTTGTGCAAAAGCACCTAGACGTGATGACGGCCAACCAGGACGAATTTTTCGGGTTCGTGGAGTATCTCACGAGCATTATGGCGTATATGAAACAATAACTGGCTGGAAGGAGGAAAAGCGATGAAGCTGGCAAAGTTTACGACGGTCGACGGGATCCTGGTATGCGAGACCGGCCTGCGGATTGGAGGGACGGCCGAAGGAACGGGGATTGGCGAAACAGATAACCCGATCATTCGCCATCCAATCACAAGAATGCCGTATGTCCCCGGGTCCTCCCTCAAGGGGAAACTGCGGAGCCTCCTCGAGCAGAAATACTCCGACAACTCCCAGAAGACGGGCAGGCCCTGCGATTGCGGGAAAACAGACTGCCTGGTCTGTCGGCTCTTCGGATCGGGTGACGTCAAAACCACCAGGGAGGTCAGCCGCCTCATCTTCCGCGACTGCCCGCCCACCGAACAGAGCGCAAGCCAACTCGACGACGCGCTGCCGGGGGCGTTCGCCGAGACCAAGACCGAGATCGCCATGGACCGGAACAAAGGGACAACCCGGTCCGGGAGTTTGCGCCAACAGGAGCGGGTGCCGGCAGGCACCGAGTTCGACTTCTCGCTCTCTCTCCGCGTATTCGAAGGCGATGACGAGGCGGCTCACTGGCAGTTCGTCGCCGAGGGAGTCGAGATGCTGGAGGCCGACACACTCGGCGGGTCGGGCACCCGCGGCTACGGCAAAGTCCGGTTCCGAACGAAAGACGGGCAACCCCTCGCCGAATACCTGAGGAGTCTGGGAGGATGAACACATACAGGGTGCGACTGAAACTCGGCGGCCCGTTCATCACCCCCTGGCACTCCGATACCCTCTTCGGCCACCTCTGCTGGATCAAGGTCCGGCGGGACGGGGCCGAGGCGCTGGCGGAGATGCTGGAGGCCTGTCGAAACGGCAACCCGCCGTTCGTCCTGTCGTCCGGGTTCCCCGGCGACCTGCTCCCACGCCCGCTCGCCTGCCGGGCCATTGAGCGCCCGTCGGATGAGGAAACGTTCGAGGCGGGACGGGCGCTGAAAGACTCCCGCTTTCTGCCGCTGGAGAGCTTCGAGGCGGCACGCAGCGGAAAACCGGTCGAACCCCACGCCGCCGACCCGTTCGTCCGGACGGAATCGCTTCACGCCAGCATCAGCCGGGCCGGCGGGACCACGAAAGGCGAAGGGACACTGTTTGCGACCGAACTGACGTGGCTGAACGACGAAACCGAAGAACTCTCCGTCTACGCAGCAGTCCGACCGGGCTGCGAGGACGAGTTGATGGATTTGTTCGAGCGGCTTTCCGAATCGGGCTTCGGCAAGAAAAGCTCGACCGGCCAGGGCGATTTCCACGTCGCCGAGTTCGAAGCGTTTGCCTTCAATCATATCGACCGGCCCAACGGCTTTGTCTCGCTCAGCAACCTCGTGCCGGCGAGCCCCGACCCGACCGACGGACTCTACAGGACGTTCGTCAAGTTCGGCAAGATGGGCCAGGAGCGCGCATTGGGCGGCCGGCCGTTCAAGAAACCGTTGGTCATGCTCCGCCCCGGCGCCTGCTTTCGCAGCCCAGATTCCTCGAAGCCCTTTCGAGGCCGGATGGTGGGCAACCTTTCGCCGACGTTTCCGGATGCCCTGCAGTGCGGTCTGGCGTTCACCCTGCCGCTCCGCTGGCCCGAGGCGCCGGACGAACCGTAACCTCCGGGATGCCCGAAAAGGCGGGGGGTTACGGTGGAGATGTAACGGTCTTTGATAACAGGACTTATGACGAAAGGAGGTGCGATTGGCGGACCGAAACACGACGTGGAAACGGGCCGACGGGCGAGGTTACGGTAAATCGCCTTGTAACCGACTGGCACAGAAGCACTTGTGAAGGCCGCAGTCCGAAAGGACGCCCTGATGAAAAAGGGATTGAGACCCATCGGCATCCCGCAGGCACGCGCACACCATATCAGCGTCCGAAAGGACGCCCTGATGAAAAAGGGATTGAGAC
>PUPC01000299.1 GCA_003553185.1 Planctomycetota bacterium
AGCCGGCCTCGGTGCAATGGGCCAGCCCGCGCGGGGCGCCATTGTAGCCCGTCGCCAGGATGCGGCGGTCCCGGACCAGGATGGCCCCGACGTGCCGGCGAAGGCAGGTCGAACGGGTCGCAACCTGGCGGGTGATGTTGAGGAAGTAGGTGTCCCAGCTCGGTCGGTCATTGGGCATGCGGTTCATCTCCCTTGGGGCAGGACGGCGGTCTTGATGCCGTCGTGCCCGACCAGTGCGGACAGGATGTCGTCCAGCCGGTCGAGCGGAAGCTCGCCGGTGATCAGATCGGCGCCGGTCACCGCCCCGCCGGCAATCAGCTCGAGCGCAGCCCGAACGTGGCGGGGGGTGTGATGGAACACCCCGCGAATCTGGACCTCGTCATAATGGATGGTCGAGGTGTCCACGGTGATCCGAGTGCCCGACGGGCAGCCGCCGAACAGGTTGGCCACCCCGCCCTTACGGACCATCCGGACCGTCGCCTCCCAGGTCTCGGGCAGGCCGACCGCCTCAATGGCGACGTCGGCCCCGCGCCCGCCGTTTGTCCGCTCCCTGACCGCCGCGGCGGGGTCGTCGAGGCCCCCGACGTTGAGCGTGGTGTCGGCCCCCAGACGCATCGCCCGCACCAGCCGGTCGTCCCGGACATCCGTCACCAGGACTCGCCCCGCCTTGCCTGCTGCGAGCCGGACGAACAGCAGGCCGATCGGCCCCGCCCCGTTGACCACCACGGTGTCGCCCAGGCGCAGGCCCGATCGCTCGATCCCGTGCACCACGCAGGCCAGCGGCTCGACCAGTGCGGCATCCCGAGCCGCCACCCCCTCGGGGACGACCAAGAGGTTCTTCGCCACGATGGGCGCGGGCACGTCGATATACTCGGCGAACGCCCCGCTGAGCCGGATGAACAGGTCCTCGCACATACTCGGCGCCCGCCGCATACAATAAAAGCAGGTCCCGCACGGGGCCGAGTTGGCGGCGACTACCCGCATCCCCGGCCGGAACCGCTCGACCCCAGCCCCGACCTCGGTAACCGTCCCCGCGAACTCGTGGCCGAAGATGAACGGCGGCTCGAAAAGCGGATGCCCGCGGAGATACATCTTGCGGTCGGTCCCGCAGGTGAGCGCGACATCGACCCGCGCCCGCACCTCGCCGGGGCCGAGCGGCGGGAGCTCAATCTCCTGTAGCTGTACGTCCTCCGGCCCGAGAAACATCGCCGCCTTCATACTGATCGCCCTTGTATCTCCGGGAATGGCCCTCTGGCGGGACATTATGGGCAGACACACTTCCGAAGTCAACGCCCGCTCTCCCCGGATAGTACCGGACGGGCGAGTCGGAGCAGGCAAACGCCCTGCCCAAAAACGTTGACCGCCGGCCCACCGGAAACGAACGTCCCCCTCACTCTGAATGATCCGGTACGGAGTAAACCACTCCGTCGTCTCCAATGTACACAGTGGTCAGTGGAATCAGTGTCTCAATCTCTTCTACTTTCGGCAAATACCGTCTGCTGACATTCTCAAACCAAACCAGAACGCCCCCTGCCTCACGTAAAGTGCCCGCCATCTCTTCGACGTCCTCTGAAAAGGTAAGATTCGGGCGGATTGAAGACGGACAGAACCGCCGCGGGATTCTTCTTGAGTGACGATCGAGAAGGAAATCTATGGCGTCTGGGGCGTTGGAATAGACGGGGGCATCTTCAGGCACACCGCGCAGGAATTCTATAACATCAGAATGTGCCCACGCACTGCTGGCATACATCGCACCACGAGCCCGGGCACGTATCAGGGGGGTGGTCTGAATCATCTGAAGGGCCGAGAATATGGCAAGAACAATGAACACATATCGGAGCCCGCGAACGAATCCCCGCGCCGTGAGAAACCTCCAGCAGCAGCTCACCGCCAGGATAAGCCCGGCGACAAAGACCGGAGACAACATACGGTCGTCGAAAGGAATAGCAAAGTCTGCAAACGAAACCGAAGCCACCAGAGTCGCAAGGTATGACCCGATGAAAAAAAACAAGGTCATAGTCAGCGGAGTGGATGAATCGCGCCCGCTCGGCCAACGCAGAACCCTCTCTTTCCCGGACACACGAACCAGTGCCCCCGTGACAAGGAACAATCCGACTGCTAAGACGGCGCCCTTGGCGCGGATCGGCAATCCGAGCGGCAGGACCCAGTTCAGCATGGTAGTCAGGCCCCGTTCTGCGTGCGACAGCGAGACCGGGTGGAAGGCGATTTGTCTCGGGGCAGGGGCATCGGCAACGGCGGCATTGCGGACCATCCACAGGGCCAGCCCCCCGGTACACAACAGAACAAACAGAGCACAAGAGAAAACACGCCTGCGGCGGCTGCCTTCCTGGAAGAGGAGCAGGGCAAGAACGGCAGCCGGAATCAGGGCGATCCCGGCATACCTTGTTAAAATGGCCGCCCCAAAGCATAACGCCGAGCCGACGAACAATAGTCTGCGCCCATTTGTCAGATACTCGGCCAGCGCCCATATCCCGGTAAACGACAGCACGAGGAAGAGCGGTTCCGACCAGGCCATCGGATGAATGTAAACGAGTACACGAGAGGACAGCGCCATCATGAGAGCGGCCACAAGCGCGAGGAGGGAACCGTCGGTAAGTTTGAAGACGATTATACCGATCAGGGCCACATTGAGGGCGAACAGCGCCGCGTGCAAAGGTCGCACCGAGCGGTAGGGGTCCCCGTTCACGGCTCCAACCGCAGCCAGGCACAAGGAATACCCGGGCGGGAAGTGTGTTTCCGGCCTCTCATCAATACCAATAAACCCTCTGCCACGTAGAATATTACGAGCCCCGCGAATATATGTCACCGAGTCCGGGGTCACGCCAACGCCATTCTGCGTGGACAGCCATCCCAACCAAACCGCACAGAAAGCAGCCAGAGCGATGAACGGTACAGCAATGCGCCTGTTCCGGCGAACGGTTGCACCTTGATTGTCTGATTCTCGGCCACACCGATTCGATAATGCTAAGCGAATACTCTGCCAGGCCATCCTATGCAGCTTCCCTATCACGTTGTGACTCATTGAGAATTGGGCAAACGAAGCTCAGAAAGATGATCCGAGACCAACCGCCGGTGTTACAAAACCATCAGCTTCCCCGCTACGTCGGGCCAGCTTCCGCTGCAGGTACCGCTCGAGGAACTCGTGGCCGAAGATAAACGGCGGTTCGAAAAGCGGATGCCCGCGGAGACACATCTTCCGGTCGGCCCCGCAGGTGAGCGCGACATCGACCCGCGCCCGAACCTCGCCGGGGCCGAGCGGCGGGAGCTCGATCTCCCGGAGCTGCACGTCCTCCGGACCGAGAAACATCGCCGCCTCCATCCTGTTCGCCCTTGTATCTCCGGGAATGTCCCTCTCGGCGGCACATTATGGGCAGACACACTTCCGAAGTCAACGCCCGCTCTCCCCGGATGGGAGCAACGCGGTTTGGACCACTCGAACAGTTCTATTGATTGCGCGGACACGGCGGCCAGCCCGCTACGTCAGCCGTTGGTCGCCCTGGCGAGCTGCCGGAAGTACTCGATGGTGTGTTCGAGCCCCTCGGCGAGCTCAACGGTCGGCTCCCAGTCGAGGGTTTGGCGGGCGGTCGTGATGTCGGGCTTGCGGCGGACGGGGTCGTCCTGGGGCAGCGGCTTATGGACGATGGTCGAGGTCGAGCCGGTGAGCTCGATGACCAGCTCGGCCAGCTCGAGGATCGAGGTCTCGACCGGGTTGCCCAGGTTGACCGGGCCGGTCAACTCGTCGGGCGTGTTCATCAGGCGGACGAGTGCGTCGACCATGTCGGTGACGTAGCAGAAGCTGCGAGTCTGATCGCCCTCGCCGTACACGGTAAGTTCTTCGCCGCTGAGCGCCTGGACGATGAAGTTGCTGATCACCCTCCCGTCGTGCGGGTGCATCCGGGGGCCGTAGGTGTTGAAGATGCGGGCGACCTTGACGGGGAGGTCGTGCTGGCGGTGGTAGTCCATGAACAGCGTCTCGGCGCAGCGTTTCCCCTCGTCGTAGCAGGAGCGGAGCCCGATGGGGTTGACGTTGCCCCAGTACGCCTCGGTCTGGGGGTGCTGTTCGGGGTCGCCGTAGACCTCGGAGGTCGAGGCCTGAAGAATGGTCGCGCCGGTCCGCTTGGCCAGGCCGAGCATGTTGATCGAGCCGTGGACGCAGGTCTTGGTGGTCTGGACGGGGTCGTACTGGTAGTGGATGGGCGAGGCGGGGCAGGCGAGGTTGTATATCTCGTCGGCCTCGATGTAGAGCGGGAAGGTGATGTCGTGGCGGGAGATCTCGAACAGGGGGTTGTCGATGAACTCGATGACGTTCCCGCGACGGCCGGTGTAGAAGTTATCGACGCAGAGCACCTCGCTCTCGTCGGCGAGCAGGCGCTCGCACAGGTGCGAGCCGATGAATCCCGCCCCGCCGGTCACGACCACTCGCTTGTTCAACACGAAGTTCTTCATTCTCGCTCCTCGGTTCGTTCTGCCCTGTCTTTGCGTGCCCGGTTGCGGCGGGCGAGGCCGTATCGGACGATGCACCCGATGGCCTGGAGTCCGTCGCGCCAGCCGATCTTCTTGCCCGCCTCGTGTCGGCGTGGATTATAGCGGATGGGGACCTCGAAAACACGCACGCCGAGTTGGGCGACCTTGGCGGTGATCTCGGGTTCGATGCCGAACCGGTCCTGCTCGAGGTCGAGCCGGTCGAGGACCTCGCGGCGGAACACCTTGTAGCAGGTCTCCATGTCGGTCAGCCGGAGGCCGGTGGTCAGGTTCGACAGGGCGGTGAGGAACCGGTTGGCGAGGTAGTTCTTCCGGTAGCCCTTCCGGCCGCCGGAGGCGAACCGGCTGCCGTACACCACGTCCGCTCGGCCCTCGACGAGCGGCTCGATCAGCCGGGGGTACTCGGCCGGATCGTATTCGAGGTCAGCGTCTTGGACGATGATCAGCTCGCCCCGGGCGGCAGCGAAGCCGGTGCGCAGGGCAGCCCCCTTGCCCCGGTTCCGGATATGGAACACGGCGTCCACCCGGTTGCCCGGGGGGAGGTCGGCGGCGAGGGCGTCGGCCGGCCGGCCGGCGAACTCGCTGAGCGCGGCGCGGGAGCCGTCCGTCGAGCCGTCGTCGACGAGGATGATCTGCTTGCTGATGCCGGGCAGTTCGACCGCGGCCACCCGGTCGAGGACGGTCCGCCACGTCTCCGCCTCGTTGTAGATGGGGACGACGACAGAGAGGAGGATGGGCGTGTGGTCTTCGGTCATACGTTCCCACCTTCC
>PUPC01000131.1 GCA_003553185.1 Planctomycetota bacterium
CAACCTTCGGTTCCGTAGACCGGCGCTCTGTCCAGTTGAGCTACGGGCGCTCGCGTGTGTTACGTTCATTATGCAAATCGAGGGGCGAAATACAAGTGGATGACGCCGGGCACCGGACATGCGCAGGTGCATCATATCCATTTTACGAGGGCGCGAGGGCGGCCGAGCGGCAGCGATGTGAGTGAAACCGCGGACGAAAGCGGATGAATGCAAGTGGGTGTGGGCGTGCCGTGCGACCGCCGATGTGCGGTGACGCCCGATGGCTTCGCCCCACCAGGCAGGCGGTCCCGCGCGGCGGGCGATGCGGGCGGTTCGGTCAGAATTCGACCTTGGGGGCTTCGCGGGCGGCGGTCTCTTCCAGCTCGAAGAAGTCGGCCCGGTCGAAGTTGAACATGTTGGCGATGATGTTCCGGGGGAAGACCTCGATCATGCTGTTGAACTTCATCACCTGGTCGTTGTAGAACTGGCGGGCGAACCCGATTTTGTTCTCGGTCGAGGTCAGCTCTTCCTGGAGGGCGAGGTAGTTCTGGTTCGCCTTGAGGTCGGGGTAGGACTCGACGACGACCATCAGCCGGCTGAGTGCGCCGGAGAGGCCGGACTCGGCCTCGGCCTGTTTGGCGACGCCCTGGCCGGCCGCCTGCTGGGCCTGGGTCCGGGCTTCGGTGACTTTTTCGAGGGTTTCGCGCTCGTGCTTGGTGTAGCCCTTGACGGTCTGGACGAGGTTGGGGATGAGGTCCCATCGTCGGCGGAGTTGGACGTCGATCTGTGACCAGGCGTTGCGGACCTGGTTGCGCATCCGGATCAGGCCGTTGTATGCTGCGACGGCCCACAGGACGGCGACGACGATGGCCGCGACGACGATGATCAGCAGGACGGGGCCGGTGCTCTGTGCGAGGATCGCAAGCATCATGTTTCGTCTCCCGATTCGGTGTTTTCCTCGTCGGCCTCTTCGTCGGTGAACAGGCCGTGTGACAGGAAGGAGCCGACGATCTCGCCGGCGCCGGTCGTGTGCTGCAGTTCCTCGATGACGGTATCGAGTTCGCCGCCGTCGAAGTACAGGCCGTGCCCGCGCGGGCAGCGGTCGATCACCACGCCCCGGTCGCCGATGTGGACCTCCTGCATCTTGTGTCGGCAGTATGGGCAGCGGCGTTTCTTCTCGGGCAGGCCTTCCCTGCCCACTCGCATCAGTTCCTCGGGGTCGGCGGGCAGGCCGAGCGATTCGAGGAGTATGTCCAGCTCGTTGGCATCGAACCACACGCCCCGACAGGTCGGGCAAACGTCGAGCTCGATCTGTTCGTACTCGACGACGATGGTGGGTTCATTACATTCGAGGCAGATCATAGGGCACCCATAGGAGCAGGGAATGTATAGATGATTATGTAAGACCGGCCGCGGATGTCAAGTCAATATTCGCTCGCCGCGGCATCGTCAGGGCCGGTGGCCTTGCCAGTGTCGTTCGGCAGGGGTATGATCCCTTGCGTTGGTCTTTCGCCAACGGTCTATACAGCCCGGCTTCGCGACCCCGCTAAGAATGGTCGGGGCGCCGGGCGGCGGTGTCGAGGTCCCGGCCGGCTCGTCCGGGCGTCACCATGATTCATTTCTTGCCGAGGAACAGGTCATGCCGACCGATTGCAGCCCGAACATCGTGTTGATTCTGCTCGACCAGATGCGGTGGGACTGCCTGAGCATATTGGGGCATCCCGTGGTCGAGACTCCGAACGTGGACCAACTGGGGCACAACGGCGTCGTGTTCACGGCCGCCTACTCCTCGTGCCCATCCTGCATCGCCGCCCGAGCGTCGCTTTTGACCGGGCTGGCTCCGACCTCGCACGGCCGGCTCGGATATCAGGACAAGGTGCCGTGGCGGTACGACAACATGCTGCCGGGGGTGCTCGGCGACGCGGGATACCAGACGCACTGCGTGGGCAAGACCCACTTCTATCCGCAGCGGAATCACTGCGGGTTCCACTCGATGGACTCGTACAATGGGCCTAACAACTTCGACGGGAGCTACTTCAACGATTATTCCGAGTGGCTTCGCGAACGGACGAACGGTCGGCTGTACGAGCGCGACCACGGCCTGTCCGGCAATTCCTGGGTGGCCCGGCCCAGCCACCTGCCCGAAGAGCTTCACAACAACACCTGGGTGGTGACGAAGGGGATCGAGTTCCTCCGCCGGCGCGACCGGACGCGGCCGTTCTTCCTCAACCTGTCGTTCCACCGCCCGCATCCGCCCATCGATCCGCCCCAGGCATTCTACGATATGTACAAGGACCGCGACCTGCCGCCTGTGCCCGTGGGCGACTGGACGGCGGAGCACGATGTACCGGTCGACGATATCAACGCATGGCACGGTCGGCTGCCCCGGGAGCGGCTGGACCGCAGCCGGCGGGCGTACTTCGCCCAGGTGGCCCACATCGACAACCAGATCGGCCGGTTCATGCTCGCGATGAAGGCGATGTCGGCGGGGCCGACGGTGTTCGTATTCACCGCCGACCACGGCGAGATGCTCGGCGACCACCACCTGTTCCGCAAGACGTACGCCTACGAGGGGTCGGCGGCCGTCCCGCTGGTCATCTCTGCTCCCGGCGGTAGCCGGGGGAGCTTCTGCGAAGCGCCGACCGTTCTGGAGGACCTGTATCCGACGATTCTCGACCTGGCCGGGGTGCCCGTCCCGGGCGCGGTCGATGGCTGTTCGCTGGCACCGTTCGTGCTCGGCGACGAGCCGGGCGAGCGGCCGGAGTACATACACAGCGAGCACTCGGCCTGTTACAATGCGACGAACGCGATGCAGTTCCTGACCGACGGGAAGGAGAAGTATGTGTGGTTCCCGGTCACCGGCCGGGAGCAGCTTTTCGACCTGGCCGAGGACCCGAACGAGGAGCGCGACCTGGCGGGCGATCCATCGGCAAGTGCTCGGCTCGAGCGTTGGCGTCGGCGGCTGATCGACAAGCTCGCCGGGCGGCCGGAAGACGGGCTGTCGGACGGCGAGCGGCTCATTGCGGGCAAGAGCCCGCCGGCCGTTCGGGCCGACTTGCTGGAATCGCTCGAGTAACCGGCCTCGCCGTTACGGGCTGGGACGCCCGGGATGGATGTGGTACGATAGAGGCAAGGCGACAGGAACTGTTCTGGCCGCAACCGCGTAGGCGGGGCGTGAACTCTATGAGGCAGATGAAGACCAAGCTGGTCCCGACCGGCCTTGAACTCCCGGGCTGCGTCGCGCCTGTCCCGATGTTTCCGCTGTCCCTGACACCCGACGCGCAATACAAAGAAAAGGAGTAGCTTGTGAAACGCTTGCATGTAGTAAATGTATGTGGTCTCGTTGTGCTGTTCTGCCTGGGCCTGACCGGGACTGTACGAGCCGAAGATGATATCCCCTTCTTCACAGACGAAATGCGGGAGGCCGTCGCCGCGCGGCGCGGCGAGACCGAGCTGTCCAAGCTGGCCGAGTCGATGGAGCCGGGCACGTGGGCGGAGTTGAAGACCGAGATGATTGATGGGCTGTGGCAAGCCCCCGACCCCGATGGCGGGCCCGGACGCGCCGGCTTGCACATCGGCACTTGGTCGGACGACGCGCACTGGTGCAGCCGCACCGGCCAGTTTTTGTTCTTCGGCGTGCGCCAGACCCGCAGTTTCGTCGCCTACTCCGAGGAAAAGAACGCCTGGCGCGCGATCGAGTTTTTCGGCAAGGAGCATGCGCCGGGGCTGAAACAACGTTACGGCCACCAGTATTCCCGCAACGCATTCGACCCACAGCGCGGCCTCTATTTCACTCTGATGCGTCGCTACGACGTGGCCAACGACACTTGGGAACCCCAGATCGCGGGAGAGGAAGAGGAAACGGGCCCTATGACCATCGCATACTCTCCTCACCTCAAAGGCATTCTCGCGCCGTCCCACGACCAACGAAACCCCGTCATGCGTTTCTTCTGCGATGAAAAACGCGAGTGGAGCGAGTTGGGGCCTTCCCCTGTGCATGGGTGGCACGGCCTGGCGCGCGAGAACCCTTTCCGGGAGGAGGTCCTCTTCATCTCGGGCACACACTCCGAGGCCGTGGCCATTGTCGACAAGGACGGCAACATCCGCCGGATGAAGGACTATCCGCACTCCATCGGCATTCGAAACCATATCGTCACGGTGGACCCGCAGTCGGGCCGCTACCTGATCATGGACGTACCGCGCGAGGAGCTCTACGAGTTCGATCCGGAAGCCAACGAATATCGTCTGCTCGACGATTTCAGCAAGACCCCGTATCCCGGACAGTTGCTTGCCGCCTACATCCCCGAATACGGGGTGAGCATGTGGACCGGCACGAGCAAGGTGTTTCTCTACAAGCACAACCCGGACGGCGTGGCGCCGAAGCTAGAGGCGGAACCGATCGCGAAAAAACTGTCTTGGAACTCCGCCATCGCCGGTGGGACCGTGGCCGCCGGCTCTCCGATCCCTGAAGCGTTCATCTGCATCAACCCCGACCGGGACGCCGGGACGGACTCGATAGACGATTGGGAGAGAGTGATCCCGATGGAATTGCAGTCTGGTGAATTCTCGCTGCTGATCGACGGCCTCACGCCGCAACAGGACTACGTTGTTCGGGCGCATGCCGTAAACCGGGTTGGCGAGCATTGGTCGGAGCCGAAGCGCATCAAAACGGATTCCGCCCCGCCCAGGGTCGAGCAACTGACCATCGACGGCGATCAGCAGCTCGACGGGGAAGCACCGTCCATCGCTTTTGTCGAAACGCCGGACCATCCGCTGTATGCCCTGGGCAAAAGCCCGAACTGGCTCTACAAATTTGCCGATTATGGAGCCGAACCGACTCCGCTGCATCTGGGCGAGCATACGCTGTTCAGCGACCACGAGCGGGGCGAGCTGGTTCTGGACCTGAACAAAGGCGCGATCATAGGGAAAGGCGACAAGGCGATCCGAACCTTTCGGGGCAACGAGCGCCACTCCGCGTCTATCGTCATAAGGAACGTCGGCGACATCCGGATGGGCGGCATCGATACGCACTCGGAATGGACGCGGGTCAGCCGCGATTACCATGCCGGAAGCATAAACATCGGCGCACCGGACAACCGAGCAGGGACCGTGCAAATCGGCTATCTGCACGCGTACGCGGCCGGCGCCCGCGCCGGATCGGCCGACATCGTTCTGTACGGGGCCGGCGACGTCACGATCGGAACGACCGAGAATCCGGGTGATATCCGTACCGAGACCAGCGCCTGGAACGGGGGCGATATCCTGATCGA
>PUPC01000090.1 GCA_003553185.1 Planctomycetota bacterium
ATCCGCGGCGATAAGACCGCGCCCTACGGGACTGCCGTACAGATTCTCCAGACGTGCCGAGAACTCGATCTGAACGCAGTGCTCCCCACCATCATGAGGGAATAGATGGCCCGGCATCGGCTGCAACTGGTTCTCCTGCTCCTGGTGATCGCCGGGGCCGCATACGCCGGCGACGCCCGCCTCGAGATCGTGGACCGGGCGACCGACAGTGGCGAGATCATGCTCCGGCTCGACCTGGAGCCCGACATACCGGGCCTCGAGGCCGACGACTTCGCCCTCCGCCTCAACCCGACGGACGGCGACTCGAAGCCGGTGGCGTTCCTCGTTGCCCGATACCGCGACGCCTACTACTTCGACATCCGCCGCCTGCCCGTGCTGCCGGCCGGGGAATATACCCTCGCGGTCGAGCTCGCGGACCGACCCGACGTGGCGGTCGCCACCGACCCCTTCGAATACCGGCCGCCGCTGGTGGATGTCGCCTTGGTCATCGACCAGTCGTTCAGCATGCGGTGGACCGACCCCAACCGCCTCCGGCTCGCCGCCGCCGAGCGGTTCATCGAGTTGGCCGCCGCCGGCGAACACATCGGGCACGTGACGGTCGTCGCCTTCGATGCCGGGAGCGAGACGCTGATCCCGCTCACCCCGCCCTCCGAGACCGAGAAGTTCCGAAAGGCCATCGACCAGATACCCGCACGCGGGTTCACCAACATGGACCGGGCGCTGGAGCAGGCGGCAAAGGAGCTCGAACGCGGCTCCGGGGCCGCCGCGGCCGTCCTCCTGCTCACCGACGGCGAGAACGACCCCGACCCCTACGAGAACACCCACCGGGCGTACCGCGACAGGTGGCCGGTATACACCATCGGTCTGTCTGACGAGGCCGACGCCGACACGCTCAAGACGATCGCCCGCGAGACGGGCGGCGAGTTCTACGACGCACCGACCAGCGAGCAGCTCCGCGAGGTCTTCAGCCGCATCTATTACGCCATCGAACGCCGCTCGACCATCCGGAAAGACCACGTCGACCTCGCACCGGACCAGCGGGAACGGCTGGCTGTGCCCATCGACGACACCGTCCTGCACGCCGTGTTCTCGGCACGGGCCGAACACGATGAATTCGACCTGGAGCTACAGCCGCCGCAGCCGGCCGAACCGGAGGCCCGGTCGGCGGTCGGCCTGGCCCGTTACGCCGCGTACCGACGCCCCGAAGTCGGTCTGTGGCGGGCGGCGGTCAAAGCCGGTCGGCTCGAAACCCCGGTCACCTTCGAGGCCGACGCGACCACCGACCTGTTCCCCGTCCTCTTCCCGCTCGAAGAGAAATACTCGTACGGCCGGCCCGTCCACGTCGTCTGCTCGTTGGCCCGGGTCGACCGGCCCATCGACGGGGCAGCGGTCACTGCAACAATCGCCGTCGGCGGGCGACGGTACGAACAGGAGCTGGAGAACGCGGGCCGGGGCATCTACGAGGGCACATTTGCGTTCGACGGCGAGAAGCCGCACGGTTCGTTCCGGCTCGAGATATCGGCGGCCGGCGAGACCGAGAAGGGAAACGCCTTCCGCCGCCTGCTCACCGCCGAGGGGCATATCGAGCCCCGCCGGGAACCGGACATCCGGACCGACCCCGAACACGTCCGACTCGGGCCGCTCTATAACACCGAGACCGGCCGGGCCGAGGTCGGCGTCAGGACGCTGCTCCCGCCGGACACGAAGCTCGACCTGCGAGCACGCTTCGAGAGCGACGCCCTTCCCCCCGACGCGGTGGACCTCGAGCTCGCCTCGCCCGACGACGAAGGCCGGCAGAAGCTGGCGATGGCCGTCACCGTCCCCGCCGGCCTCGAGGCGGGTGAATATCGCGGCCAACTGACCCTCGCCCAGGATCAGACCGAGCACGCCGTGCCGGTCACCGTGGAGGTAGCGAACCCCCGGCTGGTCGTCGAGCCGGACGAGATCGATTTCGGCCGGGTGCTCCCGGACGGGACCGAACAGGGCCGCCTGCGCGTCCGCGTCGAACCACGGGGGGCGGCCGATGTCGCACTCGAGCTCAGCGGCGACGTCGCCGACCTCGCGACTCTCGACAGAACCACGCTGCGGGCGGGAACGGACGCCGAGGACATCGCACTCGAGCTCGCGGTCCCGGCGGATGCCGAGGTCGGCGAACGAACGGGCGCGGTGGCCCTCGACTGCGGCTTCCGACGCCAGTCCGTGCCCGTCTCGGTTCAAGTGGTCCGGCCCGAGCTGACGGCCTCGCCGTCCGTCCTGGACTTCGGCGAGATCGAGCCGGGCGGCACGGAGTCGCTCCCGCTGGAACTCACCGTGTCCAGCCCCGTCGAGATCGACGCGTCGTTCCGGGTGCGATGGGACGACGGCTCGGCGGCCGACCTGCTCGACGTGCACGGGAAGGAGCAGACGCTCACGCCGGACCGCCCGGTGACGGTCGATGCCGCGCTCGGCGTCCCCCACGCCCGGCCGCCCGGCCCGCTCCGAGGCACCGTTCGGATAGCCGCCCGAGGCCGGGAGATCGGCTCGGTGCCCGTCCGCGCCCGCGTCGCCCCCATCCACACGTTCGCCGTCGAGCCGGAGTCCGCCGACCTCGGCCCGGTGGCGATGACCACGGAGCAGACGGCCACCGTGACCGTCCGGTCGACCGTGCCCGTCCCGCAGACGATTCGTGTCGAGCCGGGCGACGGCTCACCGCTCGTTTCCATCGACCCGGACCGGCTCGAACTCGAGCCCGAGGGCGAGGCGGTGTTGACCGTGAGCGTCCGCCCTTCGCTCGACGCACAGCCCGGAGCGATTCACCGCGAGTTCCGGCTGTCCGGGCCGATGCTCGGCCGGTCGGTCACCGCCGCGGCCGAGGTCGTGCCGCCGCCCGACGGCGGGTTCCGGGTGGACCAACTGGTCCGCGTCGGCCCGGTCCCGCCCGGCGAGAAGGCCGGGGCGGGGCTGACCGTGACCTCGACCATCGCCGAGCCGCAGGACATCGTCATCAAGCCCGATCGGTCGCTCGACCGGCCGGCGTGGGTCGATGTCCCCGAGCGGCGTGTCCGCCTCGAGCCGGACCAGTCGGTCACGGTCGATCTCCGGTGCACCGTGTTCTCCGGCGCCGAGAGCGGCCTGCATCGCCAGCCGCTGACCGTCCGCGGCCCGTTGAGCGAGGAGGCGGTGACCGTCGCCGTGGACGTCCGTGCGCCCGCCCCGCCCCGTCCGAGCAACCTGCCCCTCGTCCTGCTCTTCTCGCTCGCCCTGCTCCTGTTCGCCGCACTGGTCTACCTGATCCTGCGGGCGTTGTTCGAGATGCCGATCCCGCGGATGGCCAAGTACTTCGCCACGTCGGCCGTGCTCAACGCCGCGTTCTTCGTCCTGCTCACCCAGATGTTCGCGGTCAGGCAGGCGGTCGAGGAGCACCAGGCGACCATCCGGGTGGACGAGACCATCCGGATCGCAAGCGATCCGGCCGCGGCGTACCCGACGCCGACCGAGTCGCCGACGGATGTCGATGAGGCGGAACGACGGATCGAGGACGAGCAGCAGCGCACCCCGGACGGGGAAGAGGCCCACCAGGCGGCACGGGCCGTCGAGGACGAACCGACCCCGCAGATGGCGAGCGAAACCCGCCACGAAGTTCCGGCCAGCCAGGAGCTCGAACGACGGCACCCGGAGCTGGCCCGGATGACCGACCGCCGACTGCAGGAGGTCGTCGACGCGGCGGCGGAGGTCGAGCGCCAGACCGAAGAGTCCCGGGCCGTGGAGCCGACCGTTGTCGTTGCCGACCCGACCCAGGCACAGCCGGAGCCGGACGAGGCCCGGAGCCCGGAAGCGGTGCGCGAGCTGGCAGAGGCGGCGAGACGGCTCCAGGCGGAGCGGACGAGACGAGCGCCCGAGGTCGAACTGGCCCAACCGGACACCGACACCGAGCGGACCCGCACCGAGATGACGGAAGCGGTCGAGCCCGACGTGCGTGAGGTCGAGCGCCGGACCGAGGTCGCCCGCATCGAGGAGCCGGACGGTACGGTGACTGCCGACCGGCAGGCCCCGGACCGGGAAACGGACCGGAGGGCAGCGGCCGAAGAAGCGGCCGAGGAGCCCGGGGACGCACAGCCCTCCGACGGCGAGCGACGCGTCGTACAGCCCACGGCGGCCGACCGGCTCGTGCGACACACCGCTCCGCCCGACAGACGGCCGGAGGCGAGAAAGGCCGAGCAGGTCCCCGACCACGCCCGACCCAGCGAGAGGGGCCGGGCTCCGTCGCAAGCGGTGCAAGCACCGGAGACGGGCGTCGAGACACCGAGAGCGACCGCCGAACCCGGCGGACCGGAAGGGGACCGGGCGGCGGCGGGCGCCGACCACGAAACCCCAGCCCCGGAGGTCGGCCTGTCGCGCCGGGACGTCTCGCCCGCGACCGCCGCTCCGGATGGACCGCTTGCCGCTGCGCCCGCGATCGATAGGCCGGACGCGGGCCGTGCTGCCCCGTCCGTCGAGCCGGCCGCCCGCGCTCCGGACCGGGCCGCGGTGGCGTCGCCCGACGCGGAACCGGGCGCGTCCCCCGGCGAGATGCAGGTTGCCCGGGCACAGCCGGCGGCGGGTCCAGAGGGCCGCGAGGCAGCCCGGCCCGGTGTCGAACCCGGAGAGGACGCCCCCGCAGAAGCGGCCGCAGCGGGCGAGCGCCGGGCCGTGGGCGTCGCCGGAACGGAAACACCCACCCATCAGCACGCGGGGCCGGCCGGGCCTGAGCGGACGCGCGATGTCACGCCCGCCGTGGAGGGGGCCGCGCGCCCGGTCGAGCGGGCAGCCGGGGCACCGGTGGCCGCAGACCAGCCCGGCGGGCAGGTGGAGTCCGAACGTGCCGCGACGGGTATCGGCGAGGGCGAGCGCGGTCCGACCGCCGGACCCGAGGAGGCGGCTCCGGAGGTTGCCGTGTCGCGCCGGGACGTATCGCCCACGACCGCCGCTCCGGGTGGACCGCTTGCCGCCGCGTCCGCAGTCGAGAGGCCGGATGCGGGCCGTGCCGCCCCGTCCGTCGAGCCGGCCGCCCGCGCTCCGGACCGGGCAGCGGTGGCGTCGCCCGACGCGGAACCGGGCGCCTCCCCCGGCGAGATGCAGGTCGCCCGGGCACAACCGGCGGCGGGTCCAGAGGGCCGCGAGGCGGCTATGACTGATGCGGACGCGGAGCCGGGCGACGCCGTTTCACCGGTTCGGGGGGACCGCGTGGTCGAGCCGGGCCGCCTGATAAGCCACG
>PUPC01000295.1 GCA_003553185.1 Planctomycetota bacterium
CCCGATGGACCACGGGACGACGGTCGGCCCGATCCCCGGGCTCGAGGATATGAAACAGACGGTGCAGATGGTCGTGGACGGCGGGGCGACCGCCATCATCCTCCACAAGGGGATCGTCGAGTCGGGCCACCGGGGCGGCGGCCGCGACGTCGGGCTGATCGTCCATCTGTCTGCCAGCACCTCGATGGGCCCCGACCCCAACGAGAAAGTCCCGGTATGCACGGTGGAAGAGGCGATCCAGCTCGGCGCCGACGCCGTGTCGATCCACGCGAACCTGGGGGCGGAGACCGAGCCGGACATGCTCGCCCATTTCGGCGAGGTGGCCGCCACGTGCCGGACTTGGGGAATGCCGCTGCTGGCGATGATGTACGCACGAGGCCCGAAAATCGATAACCCCTACGACGTCAACCACGTGAAGCACGCCGCGCGCGTGGGGGCCGAGCTGGGGGCCGATGTCGTCAAATGCGTCTATACCGGCAGCGCCGAGACATTCAAGGAGGTCGTGGACGGTTGCCCCGTCCCGATCGTCATTGCGGGCGGCGAGAAAATGGAGACAGACCGCGAGATACTCGACATGGTCGCCGGATCGCTTGAAGCGGGCGGCATGGGCGTGTCAATTGGAAGAAACGTCTTCCAGCACGACCGGCCCGACCGGATCGTGGCGGCCATCTCCAGGATGGTCCACGAGAACAAGTCGGCCGACGACGTGCTCGGGTGCCTCGAGACCGACTGACCGCACCGCCCCTGCCGCGTGTCATCGCCGATGCCCAAGGGCTTGACCGGCGGGAACGGGCGGCTATGATAGTCTGCAGGGTGCGGGAATGCCGGGGAACGGCACAATCCGCCGCAGCCATTACAGAACGCGACGCCGCCAGGGAGACAGATAAGTGAAATCGATCTGGGTAAACGCCGACCCGTGGAGCCGCGACGTGGTAACCGCCGCACTGGAGAGCGGGGCCGACGCCGTCGTGGTGCCCGAAGGATACTCCGACCGCGCCCACGCACTCGGCCGGATCAAGACGGTCGCCCCCGACGGGGACATCAAGCTGGGCGAGGACGCGGTCTTCGTCGAGGTGAACAGCAAGGCCGACGAGCAGCGGGTGGCGAAGATGCCGCCCGAGCAGGTGGCGGTGCTCCGCATGCGCGACTGGAAGGTCATCCCCATCGAGAACCTCATCGCCGAGCGGGACAACCTGTTCGTCGAGGTCTCCGACGCCAAAGAAGCCAAGCTGATGATCGAGACCCTGGAGAAAGGGGTCGACGGCGTCCTGCTCCGAAGCAGCAACGTCAGCGTCATCAAACAGGCGGTGGCCGCAGTCAAGAGCATCTCGCGTGAACTGCCGCTGGTGACCGCGACGGTGACCGACGTCGAGCAGCTCGGGATGGGGGACCGCGTATGCGTCGATACCTGCTCGCGGATGCAGCCGGGCGAAGGGATGCTGCTGGGGAACACGAGCGATGCGTTCCTGCTCGTCCACTCCGAGACCATCGAGTCGCCCTACGTGGCGACCCGACCGTTCCGGGTCAACGCCGGCGCCCTGCACGCCTATCTGCTCGTGCCCGACGGCAAGACGAAATACCTGTCCGACCTCCGGATCGGGGACACAGTGATGGTGGTCAACAGCAAGGGAGAGACGCACGAGGTCTATGTCGGCCGGTGCAAGGTCGAAAGGCGGCCGCTGCTGCTCATCCGGGCCGAGGCCGATGACGGCGAATCCGGGAAACGCCGGTTCGGCCTCGTCATGCAGAACGCCGAGACGGTCCGGCTCACCCAGCCGAACGGGAAGGCGCTTTCGGTCGCGGAGGCGAAGCCCGGCGACGAGATTCTCGCACACCTCACCGAGGGCGGACGCCACTTCGGGATCAAGGTCAAGGAAACCCTGACCGAACGGTAAACCGGCCCATACCCACCGCCCGGCCCGAGGCAACCCCCGAGTCGTCCGGCCACACCCCTTTTCTGAGTACCGCAAACCGCTCCGCGTTTGGATTTCGACGGGTCTGCCCTATAATGAACTCAAGCGACCATCTTTGTGGAGCGTGCCTGTATGAGTCCTCGACGTCTCGCAGTGCTGGCCATCGTTTTCGCGGTTGTAGCGGGTGGTGCCCCGCCCACAGCCGGCGGGCCGGCGGCATTGCGTGACCGGCTGCGGCTCACCCCTCCCAATTTTCCCTCCGCTGCCCAAATTGACCAACTGGTCTCCGATGAGAAAGCAACCCTGGATATTGGTCTTTCGCCGCCGGACATAAGCGTCGAGCAGGTGCTTCGCGAGCTGAAGGCGATCGAGCAGTTGGCCGAGGACGATGAGTCGGTGGCGGCTGCTGGCCGGCTGCAGGACCTGCTCGACGTGCACGGCAGCGTGCTCCTCCCCGTGTCCGAGCACACATACGCCCCCGTCTGGCGATACGGAACCGTCCGCCTGTTGAACACGGGCGGCCGCCTGTTGCGGGCATATCGCCGGTCTTACGACGCCCCGGCCCGCGTTGCGCTCGAGGCGGCAAAGCGGGACCGTTCGCCGACAGCCCTCCTGGCCATCGTCCGGCGGTACGGGGCGACCGAGGCGGGCGCCGAGGCCCTGAACGTCCTGGCCAGCATCGAACTGGAGGCGGGCCGGGCGGAGACCGCGGCCCACGCCTCCCGCAGACGGCTGATGCTCAGCCCGCCGGACGAACAGCCGCCCGCCGTTGTCATCGCCAAGCTCGCTCAGGCGCTGGCACTGTCGGAACAGAGGGCCGAGCTGGCCGACCTCGCCGATGCGGTGAACCAACACATGGCCGACGCCACCGTGCAGCATCACGACGGCGAGACCGGCTTGGCAGACTATGTTTCGGCGCTGGCTCGTGACAGGCAGCCGGGAACCGGGCCGGCCCGGAGGGTCGGACGGACGGCCGAGCGCACGGTGGAACCGGGCACCCTGCTGGGACAGACCGACCTGCCGGTACCGCCGCCGGCCCCCACCTGGACGCCCATCCGGCGTCCCCGCACAGTGGAGGACGAACTCGATATCGCGACGCCGGACCCGACGCTGCACCGCGACGTAATGTACGTCCAATCGCCAACCAAGCTGAGCGCGGTGGACGCCCTGACCGGCCGCGAGCGGTGGCAGGCGCCCATTAGCCGGGGGTTCATCGATCAGGGCCGGCAGCAACGGGCCGGCTGGGTGGCCCGCCGCCCCGACATCGAAGCCGTGCCGCAGCACCTGCCCGGTACGGTGGCCCCGGTGGTCCGTGAACCCGTGGTCCTGTTCACCTTCCCGGTGGGGACGGTGCGGTACGAGGACCACGGCGACCGGCACGAGATGGTCGCCGGCCGCATGGACGCCCTGTCGATCAGCCCGGGCAGGAAGGGCACGATCCGGTGGTCGGCCAGCACCTACGAGGAGGCCCGTCACGGAACCGCCGAACGACGCCGGGCGTTCCGGTTCGTGTCCCCGCCCACGATGGCGAACGAAACCATCGCCGTCGGAGCCCGATACGCGACCAGTGACGGCGACGGGTTCGTCCTCGGCTATGACTCGGTTACGGGCAGACGGCTGTGGCAGACGCAGGTCGCCTCGACGACCTGGGCTGGCGAAGAGGTGGAGGCCGAGGCCGACCGCTCGCCCCCGGTCGCCCACGACGGGCTCATCTACTACGCCGGCGGACTGGGCACGGTGGCCGCACTCGACGCGATCGACGGGTCCCTGATGTGGCTGACCCGCTATCCCCGCGAGCCGGAGGCCACCTGTCGCCTCGAGACGGTGGGCGAGCACACCGCCCGCGTCTCGCCGCCTTCCAACCCGCCGCTGGTCCAGGGTGAGCTGCTCCTGGCACTGCCCGAGGATTCCGACCACCTGCTGGCACTGGACCGGCGGGAGGGCAGCCCGCGCTGGACGCGGCCTCGCGGCGAGGCCGATAACGACTGGCTGTTCCTGCTCGCCGCCGACGACCGGCATGTGTTCGTGTCCGGCGCGACCGTCGCATGCCTCGATATCCGGTCCGGCCGGACCACCTGGCGATCGGTCCCGCTCGATGCGTTCCCCGCCGGGCGCGGCGTGGTCACGCCCGACCACGTAATGTGCCCCATCGAGGGCGGCATTGCCCTGATCGATATCGACGCCGAGGGCCGACTGGCAGACCCGATCCGGTGGCGGCGATGGCGGACAGACCACCACGACCAACAGACGGTCCCGGCGCGGTCGGGCAACCTCACCATACTGGGCGACCGACTGGTGGTCACCCGCAACGACTCGGTCAGCGTCTTCGCCGCAACGGATGCCGAGGACCGCTGGCGAGAACACCTCGCGGACCACCCCGATCATCCCGCCACACTGACCAAGCTCGGGGCACTTCTGGAGAGCCGGCGCCAGTGGCAGGAATCGGCCGATGCATATCGGAAAGCCATCCGCGGCAAACGGGCCGCTGCAAGGGACGCCGAACCGGTTGTCGCCCGGTTGAGCACCGTGCTCCAGCAAGCCGCCGGCCAGGCCGAGGCGGAGGAGGAGTGGGCCGAGGCGGCAGAACGGTACGAGGAGGTCGCGTCGCTTCATCCCGACGAACCGCCTGTGGCGGCGAGAATGCTCCTCAAGCAGGCCGAGATGCTGATCAAACAGGACGACCCGGCCGGGGCTCTCGCGGCCCTGCAGGAAGGGCTGGCCGGCTACCGCGATGTCCCGGTCCAAGTCTCAGAGAAACGGACGGTGACCGCCGGGGCGGCCCTGTCTGCAATGGTCGCCGAACTGATCTCGGAGCACGGTCGGGAACTGTACGCCGAGTACGAGGCCGATGCGAAGACGGCCCGCCCGGAGGACGTGGCCGATCAATACCCGAACAGCCGGGCCGCCGCCGAGCTCCGGCTGGACCGGGCCCGCGAGGCGATCGAGGACCGTCGGTTCGAGACGGCTTCGGGCGAACTGTTCGCCGTCGGGCGGCTGTGCCCGGGCGTTCTGGACGATGCGGCCGCGGAGGTCCGGCGAGACCTGCGCCGGGCGATCTCGGAGGATGCAGACCGCCGCCACATCGTTGTTCAGCCGCTGCTGGAGACGCTCTGGCAGGTCCCGGCCGCCGATGGCGGGCGGATTACCGCCGAGTCGGTCGCCGACGAAGGCCGGCCGCTCCACACCGGGAACATCTACCTGGCAGACCGTCCGGGCATCCGCGCCCACGACGGCCGGTCGGGCGAGCTCGAG
>PUPC01000270.1 GCA_003553185.1 Planctomycetota bacterium
CAACTGGTCGTCCGGGCCCTCGAACTGGCCGAAGAGCAGACCGACGAGGACCTGCCCGGCCGGGCTGCCCTCGTCATCTCCTCCCGCAGGGCCCTCGCCGATATCCGGGACCGGCATTTCCTCGCGGCAATGGACGAGTTGCGGACCGCCATACGTCAAATCCGCAGCGAGTCCGACCTGAACGAGGCGATCAACGCCTGGAAGCAGCTCAACGAGGAGCACGGCGAGACCGCCGCATACAAGGAACGGGGCGACGCCCGCGAAGAACTCGCCCTGCACCTGACCGACGCGGTCTGGAACGTGCGGACCCGCCCGTTGAGCGAGATGATTCAACGTTATCGCTGGCGAGACGTCCTCAACAGGATGCTCGACATCCAGGAAACCGTCGCCGAGATCGGACCGCTGGTCCCGCCCAGACAACGTGAGATGGAATATCTCATCCGCTTCGCCCGAACCTGGCTCGTCGAGGCAGTCCTTCACGAACGCGTCTTCGCCGGGCAGCCCTGGCGGGGCGAGAGAATCGAGGCCTTGGAAAACCACGAGAACGAACAAGTGGCGGAACGGGCCGGGGTGTACGCACAGATTTTTGAACACAGGGATATCCCGCGAAGGCCGTCGTCAAGCGAACAGCGAACGTATGCCTTCCATGAGCAGCGGGGCGAGGAACGGGTCCGAATAGACGACCTGTATCAGCGGCTGGCCCGACTCAACGCGGTGTTTGTCCACTGGCCGGACGACGCGGAAGGCACCGCCCAGGCCGAGCTGGCCGCCGCCCGGGAACTGTATCGCCGGGCGGGCTGGGGCGGTGTCTGCCTCGCCGTGATCATGATGGAACGGTTCATCGACGAACGGCGCAACCTGCCCCGGGCGACTCTCTTCGAAGCACACCGCGTACAGCTCGAGGCCCTCATCCGCGTCGCCCACGAGGTCCCCCGGGTCCGAGAGGTCGTCGTCATCCCCCGGGCCACGAACCTGATGCAGAGAGCGCCCGACGAAGGCGACGCCGCACCCCGATTCTGCCTGATGGCGGCCGAACAATACGAGGCGGCGGCAGAATATCACAAGGATATCGCTCGCGAGTACCGAGAAGCGGGCCACGAGGAACGGGCGGCGGCCGCAGAAGACCGGGCCGAGGAGCGATTCGACAAGGCGTTGGCCAATTTCGAGAGGATGATCGCATTCCCCGACCAGTGGGAACGATGGGTGTATCACGGATACCTCGGACGCGGGCGAATACGCCGCAGGGAAGGGCAATACGAGCAGGCACTCCAGGATTACCAGACGGCACTGCGGCGTTCGCACGGATGGTGGCACGGATACCGCAGCGCCTCACACATCGCCGACCTGGCCCTCCATTCGGGCGACCTGGACCAGCCGGAAGCCGCACGACGAGCCGTCGAAACCGTCCTGCAGCGGACGGATAATCCGAACCAACGGGAGCGCATACGGCGGCTCCTGGAGGAGAGATAAAGACACACTCGCCGGGGCTCGGCCTTGGCACCTGACAAGGCGGGAACTGTATCACCGGCCGCCGATGGCGACGGGACTGGATTCGAGGAGGAATCATGCTGATCGACATAATCGGGATCTTGTTTGTGATCGCGTTCGTCGTCCTGGGGGCGCGGCGGGGCCTGATCGAACAGGTCTTCGGGTTTCTCGCACTGGCCGCCGCCGCCCTGTTCGCCGTCCCGACCGGCGTGGCCCTGTCCGGCCCGTTCGCCCGGGCATTCCAGATGGACTCCTACGCGGAAACGCGGCTCAAAATCTACCTCTCCCTGGCCTGCGTGGTCATCATCTTCCTCATCGTCCAGTTTATCGGCGTGTGGGTGAACCGGTGGCTGGGCCGGCGCGAAGCCGTCGAGGGCGAAGAGGCGGCATCGACCGGCGAGCGCCCTCTCCGCGGCTGGAACCGCTCTTGGGGCGCCCTGATCGGGGCGGGCAAGGGCGTCATCGCATACTGGCTCATTATCTCCTTCTTCGGCGCGTTCCCCAACTTCGTCCCGCCCGCACACGATGCCGTGATGGACTCACGGGCGGGCGGGGCCGTCCGCGCCTGGAATGTGTTCGAGCGGATCGCTCCGCCGGAAATCGAACGGGCCGTGCTCGCGTTGTGGGAACTCAACCGGAACCATCCCCGCGCGTTCGAACAGGTCATGCAACAGCAAAGCATACGCGAGGTCCGGGAACACCGGACGCTGCGCGAACTGCTCGACGAAAGGCGCGGAGATGTTATCGGGGCGCTGCGCGACCCCGACTTCCGGGAGGCCCTGGGGCGGATCGACTGGGGCGAGGTCGCCAGGACCGCCGAACAGGCGCTCGAACAGGCCCGACACGAGGGCGAAGAGGACGAACCCGAACCGCTCTTCTACGAAGAAGAAGGCCTGCCCGAACCGGCCGACTGAGCGGCCCCGACATCCACCGACGCCGCCGGCCGGACAACCCCTCCGGCACCGTTCACGACCGCCGTGCTTGCACCCGGCCGGGCCGGGGCTATAATCCCTGCAACTCCCGCAGGAGCGGCGAACCCCTGACGGGCTTCGGATGGCCCCGTCGGGCGATACCGAGGATGAAAAGGAGGCCCCTGTGCGAATCATACCCGCCGAAGACGTGACGCGGGCCGTCGCAGAAGCGGCCGTCGACATCAACTATCACCTCGGCCCGGAGATGGTCGAGGCGATCGAACGTGCCCGCGCGGACGAACCCTCGCCGGTCGCACGCGATGTGCTCGGCCAGGTGCTCGAGAATGCCCGCATCGCGGCCGAGGGCACGTTCCCCTTGTGCCAGGACACCGGCCTGATGGTCGCGTTCGTCGAGCTGGGCGAACAGGCCCGGGTGGAGGGCGGCCTGAACGCGGCCGTCACCGAGGGGGTCCGCCGCGGGACCGAAGAGGGGTACCTCAGGCGGACCGTGTGCGACCCGTTCAGCCGGGAGAACTCGGGCGACAACACCCCCGCCGTCATCCACGTCGATCTCGTGCCCGGCGACGGGCTGGCCATCGACCTGCTCGCCAAGGGCGGCGGGTCCGAGAACATGAGCCGGGTCGCCATGCTCACCCCCGCCGCCGGCCTCGACGGCGTGGTCGAGCTCGCGGTCGAAACGGCCGGCGCGGGCGGGGTGAACGCCTGCCCGCCGCTGCTGCTCGGGGTGGGCGTCGGCGGCGACCTCGAGATGGCCGCGAAACTGGCCAAGAAAACCCTGGCTCGGCCCATCGGCCGGCCTGCCGACGACGAGCGGCTCGCCGGGCTGGAGGCGGAGATTCTCGAGCGGGTCAACGAGCTCGGGATCGGGCCCGCCGGGCTGGGCGGCCGGACGACCGCCCTGGCCGTACACGCCGCCGCTCTGCCCTGCCACATCGCCAGCTTGCCCGTCGCCGTCGTGCTCCAGTGCCACGCCCACCGCCACCGGAGGATCGAGCTATGACCGCGCCGAGAACGATATCGCTGACCACACCCCTGTCGCCCGACGCCGTCGCCGACCTCGAGGCGGGCGACCGGGTCCTGCTCTCGGGGGTGGTCTATGCGGCCCGGGACACCGCCCACAAGCGGTTGATCGACCTGCTGGAGCGCGGCGAGGAGCCGCCCATCCCGCTCGACGGCCAGGCGATCTATTACGCCGGCCCGTCGCCGGCCCGGCCCGGGCAGGTCATCGGATCGGCCGGCCCGACGACCAGCGGGCGGATGGACCCGTACACCCCCGCACTGCTCGCCGCCGGGGTCCGGGCGACCATCGGCAAGGGACGCCGCTCGCCCGAGGTCCGGCGGGCCATCGCCGAGCACAACGCGGTGTACCTCGGAGTGATCGGCGGCGTGGCCGCACTGGTCGCACGAAGCGTCGTCGCCTGCGAGGTGGTCGCGTTCGACGAACTCGGTCCCGAGGCGATCCGACGGCTCGAATTCGACCGACTGCCCGCGTTCGTCATCAACGACGCCCACGGCCGCGACCTGTACGAAGAGGCGACCGCAAGGGAGATCGCTTGAGCAACGAGGTGCGCGATGTGGGATGAGGTCCGGACGTTCATCGACGAGCACGACTCGTTCCTCGTCACCACCCATATCTTCCCCGACGGGGACGCGATCGGATCGGAGCTGGCGCTCGCTCGGGCACTCCGCAAACTGGGCAAACGGGCACTGGTGGTCAACGAGCACCCGACGCCCCGAACCTACGAGTTTCTCGACCCGGACGGCTCCATCAAGACGTACACCGAGGACTTGGACGACCGGATCGCCCGGTGCACCGGGGCGTTCGTGCTCGACGTCGGATCGCTGGAGCGGCTGGGCAACGTCGGCCCGGCGCTCGAGCGGGCCGGGCCGCCCACCGCCTGTATCGACCACCACAAGACCAACGGCGGGTTCGCGGACGTCAACGTGATCGATCCCCGCGCCGCGTCCACCGGCGAGCTGATCTACGACTTGGTCCGGGCGCTCGACGTGCCCGTCACCCGAGGCATCGCCGATGCCCTGTTCATCGCCACGGCGACCGATACCGGGTGGTTCCGGTTCCCGAACACCAGCCCCCGCGTCCACCGGATGGCGGCGGACCTCATCGAACTGGGCGTCGAACCTGCACGGATCTACGCGGCCATCCACGAGACGGACCGGTGGGAGCGGATGGAACTGGTCAAGCGAGTGCTGGGCACACTCGAGGGAGCCGCAGACGGCCGGATCGCCTACTTCTACCTGACGAACGCGATGCTGGAGGAGACCGGAGCGACCGAGGAGGACGCCGAGGAGCTGACCGACCTGCCGAGGCCCATCGAGGCGGTCCAGCTCATCCTGTTCTTCCGCGAGACACGGGGCAAGATCAAGGTCAGCATGCGGTCCAAGGACGGGCCGCCCGTGGATACCCTGGCCGGGAAATACGGCGGCGGCGGGCACGCCAGGGCCGCGGGCATTTTGATGGAAGGCGAACTCGCCGACGTGATGAACACCATCGTCGACGAGGCGAAGGCACTCCTCGACAGCGGCGGCCGGTGAGCAGGGACCATTCTGGTCGGGGCGACTGGATTCGAACCAGCGACCTCTTGAACCCCATTCAAGCGCGCTACCAAACTGCGCCACGCCCCGAATCGTCGAGTATATGGTATCCAAGGCCTTCCTTGATTGCAAGCCCGGCCGCCCGCGTTCCGCAAAGCGGATACCATGTCCCCGCCCGTTCCCG
>PUPC01000323.1 GCA_003553185.1 Planctomycetota bacterium
GAGTCCACCGGGTTCGTCATCTCCTACGCCGGATGCGGCAGCCGGGGCACCACGTTCTCCGCCGGGTACGCCAACCACCTGTCGGCATTCGACCCGGCGACCGAACGATGGATCGCTCTCCGCTGGTACGACCCCTGTGGGCCGCCCCGGCCGGGGAACGGCTGCAACATGTTCATGGCCTACGACTCGCGCCGGGGACGGGCCTGGTTCCACGGCGGCACGACGCAGAACCGCCTGGCCCGCAGCATCCTGCCCGACTGGGAGGGCGGCAGCTTCATCTGGAGCTATCACGGCAAGACCGACCGGTTCGAGATGTTCCCGGTCCACGAGCGGCCCCGGATGGGCAACGGCGTCATCACCACGTACGACAAAGAGAACGACCTGTTCGTGATTAACGAGGGCAGCTACTGGGACAGCGTGTACGGCTTCAGCCCGGAGACCGGGCGATGGCGAAAGCTGGGCGACCACCGGTCCGCCGGATACAGTTTCGCCTGCTACGTCGACAGCTTGAAGGGCATGTTCATGCTGGCCCGCGGCACGACCCCCTACCTCTTTAACGTCGAGGAAGGCGAGTGGAAAGAACTCGAGTCGAAGGGCGACGCGCCCGAAGTGGGCGATCACCAATGGCAGCGCCGGTCGTCGAGCGCATTCGACCCCGAGGCCAACGCCGTGCTGGCCGTCGGCAACCGGCAGACCTCGGTCTATAACGTCGAAACCGGCGAGTGGAAACAGATGGGGCAATCCCCCCATTGCCAGTATTTCGACAACCACGTCGTCTATGACTCGCGCCACAAGGTGTTCCTGCTCCTGCCGGGTATGGCTCGCAATACCAATGTGCACGCCTTCCGGCTGGAACTGGAGTAAGCAGACTGCCCGATGATGCCGCCCGCGTGATTCAGCGGTAAAATGGGTTCATGGCAAAAATAACGGGGGAGAGGAAAAACAGTGAGGTGCTCTCAATGCGACAGCGAATCCGTGCGTCTTCGAACACGACAGGCGATAACAAAAGGTCTTTGTCGATTCCGCGTCTCGGGCTTGCGGTGCTGCTGGTCGGCGTTTTTTGTGCGGCCGCGGTCGCCGAGCCGGTGAGTATCCCGCGGCGCTGGCGGAGCTTGTCCGAGCTGCTCGACGAGGCCGGGCGGCCGGGCGAAATCCAGTTCGCGATGCCGTCGGGCGTGGGCGGTAATGTTTTCGCGGGGGACGCCGAGGCGGAGCACCCGGCGGAATCCTGGGCGAAGGACGCGGCCGAAACACTCGGATTCACCATCGAGGTCGTGTCCCGGGGTGATACCGACATACTGGTGGCGCATCTCCCCGACGACGACGCATTGCAGACGCTGTCGGACGCCCTGGCCGGGGACGACGTGGACCGGGCGGTCGAGGCGGCCTGGCGGCTGGGCTGGAGCCGGGACGCACGAGCGGTGCGGCCGCTGGCACGGGCCTGCGGCGACGAGCGGATGCCGGTCGCACTGGCGGCCGCGGTGGCACTCGAACGGCTCGACGGCGAGGGCCGGCCGCAGCCGATGGAACTGTCTGACCAGGTAAGAACCGGGCGCGGGGCGGCGCCGGACGTGACTCGGGACTGGCGGCTGCGGTATCGGACCCGCCGCCGGCGGCGCATGCCGGTGGCCGCGGTCTGGCCGGACATCACCGACGCCGCGACGGTGCGCCGCCTGCTCGAATCCAAGTATATGCCCCTGCGGCGGGCGGGCGTTCGATTGAGCGTCGCCTTGCCCGATGCCGCCGACATCCTCGCCGAGGCGGCGAACGACAGTTCCCCGGCGGTCAGCGAGCCGGCAAGGGTATTGGCCGCACTGCTGGCGATGGATGAGGACGTGCCGCGCGACCTGCCCAAGATGCCGCCCGATGAAGAGATAGCCGAGACCATCACCGGCGTGCTCGAGGGGGAGCGGGGCGCGGTGATCGGAAGCGGTTATACCAATTGGGGCGGCTGCCGAACGCTGCAGGCCCCGGTGATGGCCGGGCACGAGGAGGCGACGGACGCCGTTCTCAAGGTCCTGGCCCGGGAGAACGAGACCGTCGACTCGCTCACCGTCCCGATGGCGGCGAGCGTGCTGCGGCTGGTGGGCGGCGAGCAGGTCGAGAAGACGCTGGCCGACGCCGTCGAGGCGGGCTTCGAGCTGCGGCGTGTCAGCCCCTGGGCGCCCGCCGTCTCGCTGGCACAGGTCGTCGCCCACGGGAGCGACTTTTACGATGCCGTCGGCCGGGAAGCCATTCTGAGTCGCGGGAACCAGGACCAGGGCAGCGGCGCCTATATGCTGGCCCGGATGTGTCACGACATCCTGGATGACGCCGTCGCCGATCTCATTCAGGCGGCGGACGGAGCCGAGATCACCTCTTATCGGGCGGCCGAGGCGCTCGGTTTCGTGGGCGGACCGCGGGCGGTGAACGCTCTGTCCGAGGTCGTCCGCCGGGAGATCCCCGTCCAGGGCGGCCGCAAGAACTACCCCGACGCGAGCGTTCATTTCGCCGCCGCCAAAGCGCTGGGAGAGGCGGGCACGGCCCCGGCGCTGCAGGCCCTGCTCGACCTGACCGAACACGAACACCACCTGCTCCGGTGGGCGGCGGTCCTGGGGCTGCGGGAGATCGGAGGCCCCCAGGCGGTGGCCCGGTTGACCGAGCTGACCTCGGACGACGAGATGCGGCTGGTTCGGGCCGCGTCGGCGGACGCGTTGGAGGAGATCGACCGGGCGGGGACCCCCGAGGCGGTCGCAGAGTTCCGCGACCGCGACGAGGGGGTCGGCCGCCGGGCACAGTTCAACCCCCGCAACGAGAAGCTGGCGGACCTGCCGACCGGCGAATGGGTCCAGCTCGACATCGGGCTGCCCCACAGCGGGCACGGCGGGCACGAGGTCTCGTGGGACTACGACGTGGCCAACCGCCTGTTCATCCGGATCGGCGGGTGCGGATATTTCTACGGCAACTCGATCTTCGCCCTGGACCTGGGCACCGAGACCGTGGTGATGATCCGGCCGAACGACTGGTGGAGCGGCTGGCACGGGCTGATGCCATCGCCCGGCTGCTGCGGAGGCAGGGTGTACGACCCGGACCGCCAGGTCGTCTGGTTCGGCCCGACGACATCGGCCGGGCACGGGAGCGGAATCTACCCCGTGTCGTTCGGCACCTACCACCCGGCGACCGACCGAATAGAAGCCCATCGCAACGAGGGCATCGGCCGAACCCGGCACCTGGTCTATGACCTGAACCGAAAATGGGTCGTCCCCATCGGCCCGACCCGCCAGGGGATGCGAATCTTCGGCACCGAGACCGAGCGCCCGGTCAATTTCGGCGATACCGGCTGCCCGTACAATCGGAACGGCGACGGAGCGGTTGTCGGCCTGTACAACCCGCTGGACGGCCGATACTACATGACCGGCCGGCATCGGGGCGAACCGTTCCGCACCCTCGTGTTCGACCACGAGGAGCGGCAATGGAACAAGCTCGACTGGGAGACCCCGCCGATGACGTCGGGGGCGGGCGGATACGACGTGTTCAACAAGGTGCGGTTCCTCACCGGCCAGCTCCGGGGGGAGGAGACGACGTTCTGGATTTTCGACTGCGAGGACCCGCAGTGGGCCCAGAAGGATGTCGAGGCCCCCGACCGGCTTCACGCCCACACCAGCCGCAACTCCGATTTCGATCCGGAACACAACGTGCTCGTGGTGTTCGGCGGGTGGTCGTGGTCGATCCACGTTTTCCGCTACAAAGAGGTCCCCGAGGGCACGACGGCCGAGTATTGAGCCGGTCGTCGGCCGGGTCAGCCCTCCACGACCACGAACGATGCGGCGGCAATGGGGCTCTCCCGATAGCCGATCCGTATCGCCTTCGCCCGGACGGTCGTCTCGCCGACGGGCAGCCGGATCGGCCCGGTGTAAAGGGTCCACCGGGGCTCCCCGTTGCTCTCGAAGGCATAGGCCATCGAGGCCCCCTGCGTGGCGCAATGGAGCTGCAGGATGGCGGGCGCGGTGAACGGCCCGCCGGACGCGGCCTCGATGCCTGGGCTGTCGGTGCAGATCGGGATGAAGACGGGCGAGGCCGTCCGCGGCTGCCGACCGCCGGGGTACCACCGCTGCACCATCTCGGACTCGGGCACCTCGCCCCAGTCTCCCACCTCGCGCCGCCAGTCGTCGAGCGCCCGGCGCAGCCGCTCCAGGACGCCCTGGTAGGCGGGGTCGTCGGCCAGGTTGTTGATCTCGTGCAGGTCCGAGGCGGTGTCGTACAGTTCCTCAACCGGGCGTGACCGTCGGAACATCAAGCGCTGGGGCCCTGTCAGTTCGTCGGCCAGGTGCAGCCGCCACATCTCCTGGAGGATCGGATGCCGGTTGCGGTAGGGAATCCAGAGCAGGTAGGGAAGGTCGGGCCGGTAGTTGCGGATGTACTTGAACCGCTTGTCGCGGACGGCCCGGACCATGTCGTAGGCGGTGTCGTGCCGGTCCCGCGTCGCGAACACGTAGTCCCGGGGCGGGCCGGCCTTCGGGCCGATGAACGGGCGGCCCTGCATGTGGGCGGGGACGTCGAGGCCGGCCAGGGCCAGGACCGTCGGCCCCAGGTCGATCGTGCTCACCAGGTCCTCGCTCTCCGTGCCCGGCTCGATGCGGCCGGGCCACCGCACGATCATCGGGACGTGGATGCCCGCGTCGTAAGGCCAGCGCTTCCCGCGGGGCAGCGGGCCGTGGTCGCTCCAGTGGAACACGACCGTGTTCTCGGCCAGCCCGTCCTCCTCAAGCTGCCCGAGCAGCTCGCCCAGCCGCCGGTCGTTGTGCTCGATGTTGGTGTACATCCGGGCCATCGCCCGACGGACCTTTGGGGTGTCCGGGAAGTAGGGCGGGAGTTCGATGTCGGCGGGGTCGAACGTGATGTCCTCGTCTTCCGCCGGCCACATCCCGCTCTCGTGAGTGCGGCCCGGGTTGAACACGGCGAAGAAGGGCTGGTCCGGGTCCGGGCGGTTCCGCCAGTGCGCCTCCCTGCCCAGCTCGTCCCAGGCGGTGAACGGCGGGTCGAACTGATAGTCGGTCTTCGCGTTGTTCGTGCAGTAATAGCCGGCCGCCCGCAAGTACTCGGGGAAGCATTTGACGTAGTGGGGGACGACCGCCGAGTACGGTGTGGGCAGTTCGGGTGC
>PUPC01000308.1 GCA_003553185.1 Planctomycetota bacterium
ACGCCGACTCTCTGCACGAGGCCGCCTCGACGGGACAGGCCCGGGCCGCCCGTGCCTTCCTGCGGGATGGCGAATCGGTCGATGAACCCGATGCCGCGGGATATACGCCCCTTCAGCACGCCTCGCTGCACGGCCAGACCGATGTCGTCGAGATTCTCCTGGAGGCCGGCGCGGACGTGAACATCCGGAACGCGAGTGGGATCACCGCACTGCATGCCGCGGCGGGGGGCGGCCATCACGCCGTGGCAGCACTTCTGATAGATAACGGAGCCGAGGTGGACATCGCCGACGCCTCCGGGGCCACCCCGCTTCATCTCGCCGCGGTCCGAGGGCGGCGTGACGTCGCAGAACTTCTCCTCGATGCCGGTGCAAAGGCGGATGTTACTACAGACCGGGACGAGACCCCCATCCACTTCGCCGCCGAGGCCGGCTATTACGACATCATCTCCCTGCTCGTTGAACGGGGAGCGGACCCGAACGCCCCGACGGAAGACGGTGAGCGGGCGCTGCACATAGCAGCCCGGCAGGGGGAACGCCGGGCCGTTGCCACCCTGTTGGAGATGGGGGCAGAAGTAAGCGCGAGGGCCGAGGACGAATCGATCGCTCTGCACCCGGCAGCAAGGCGGGGTGACCACGATGTCGTTACCCAACTGCTCGACCACGGGGCCGAGGTCGATGCCCAAATGCACGAGGGGACCACCCCGATCTCCGCAGCCGTACCTCTTGGGCATCTCGACGTCATCACCCTTCTGCTCGACCGCGGCGCCTCCCCCAACGGAGTGACCGGCCGGGACGAGCCGCTCCTCACCTGCGCGGCGCGGCGCGGCCACCTTCCCGTCGCAGAACTTCTCATCGACAGGGGGGCGTCGGTACACGCTACTATGGAGGGCGGCACCACGGCGCTCCACATGGCTGCGGCCGGAGGCCGCGACGAGATCGCACAACTGCTGATCGACCACGGGGCCGACGTCAACGCCCCCGAGCACGACGGCCTCACCCCGCTGCACAACGCAGCCAGGTACGGTTGGGCCGATACGGTCAAACTGCTGATCGACAACGAGGCCGACATCGAGGCTGCTTTGACGGATGGGCGGTCCGCGCCGAGATTGAGAGGAGACCGCTCAATCCATATGGCCGTGCGGGGCGAACATATCGACGTCCTCAATGTCCTCATCGACCGAGGGGCAAACATCGAGGCACGGATGGCCGGCGGGGCGACTCCGCTCCACTACGCCGCACAGTTTGGCCGGACGGAAGTTGCTCGCACCCTGCTCGCCGCAGGCGCCAGGCCAGACGTCCACCGGCGTGACGGCAACAGCCCGCTCCACCTCGCCATCAGAAGGGGAGCCGACGAGGTCGCCCGGATGCTCATCGACCACGGGGCGGACGTGAACATCAGGAACAACGATCAGAGCACCCCCCTGCACGAAGCGGCCGATGTCGGTCACAACAACATCTGCATAATGCTGATCGATGGCGGGGCCGAGATCGATCTAAAAGACAATTCGGGCGCCACGCCTCTTCACCGTGCCGCAACCGCGGGGCAGGCCGGGATCGCAGAAATCCTTCTCGATAACGGCGCGAACGTCGAGGCGACCATGACACAGGAACGCCGTCCGCTGCACTGGGCCGCGATGAACGGACATGCGAGAATGACCGAACTATTGATTGCAAGAGGTGCGTCCGTCGAGGCCCCACAGGAAGACGGCCAGACCCCTCTGCACCTGGCCGCCGGAGCCGGGCATCGGGAAGCCACCGAAGTTCTACTGAGAAACGGCGCCGGCACGACCGTCGAGGATAACAACGGGCGAACGCCGATTGCGGTCGCTGATCTCAGAATTCGTTCGTTACTGGAACAAGGCCTTCAGGAGTCGCCCTGAAAGGGAACCGAGCTGCTTCCTGTGAGCAGGAAAGCAGAGAAATGAAGAAGAAGGAGAAGGACAAATGAAGCGTATAGAGAAGAACAGACGGGCGGGATTCTCCATGACCGAGTTGCTGGTCGTGGTGGCGGTAGTTCTCATTCTGATTTCCCTGTTGTTCGTCGTTGGCGGACGGATGTACGGCCAGAGCCGGCTGCTGCAGTGCCAGCATCACCTCGAACAGATCGGGCGTGGGCTGAATATGTACTCCGTCGGCCACCAGGGGAGGCTGCCACCACCCCGATCGCTGTCCGGCCGGGCGTGGTACGAGACGCTGGCGGCGACCCACCTCGATGACGGTCAGGTGCTGGGCTGTCCCCTGATCGGCCCGCCGCCAAACGTCCGCGTACACGCCATGCAGGAATTAGAAGAGGAGGACATGGATGCCGCACTGGAGGTGCTCTACTGGTTGCGCGATCAGCAGGAAGAAGATGGGCGGATACCAGGAAGCAGCTACCAGCAGGATATAGGACACTGCGCAGCGTTGTTAGCATTCTTCACCTTGGACTTTAATGACCGCGATCTCGAGTTCGGCGATACGATCCGCAAGGCCGTTGAATACCTGACCGATTCGGCACAAACACCCGACGGCACTTATTATAATGGCGTGATAGATATTGGCGGCTCCTTCAGCGAAAATCTGCATACTGGTTACGGGGTGGGCGGCCAGATGATAGCCAACGCAGGTTGGGGCGTTATGGCGTTATCGGCGGCATACCAATCGCTGGAAGATCAGTCACTGCGAGCAAAGGCCGGGGCCTCAGCCCGGCACGCCCTGCGATTCCTCGACAGAATCACGACGCAGCTCGTCGAGCCGGGCCAACTACCGCACGGTGGCTACGGTAGCGCCAATTGGTATGATGGAGAGCTCTCCGGATACAGTTGGCCCACTCCTGACGACAGAGATGCCAGAACGACCACGTCCATTTGGGCATATCTGGCCGTCGGCTCAGCAGACCGTGCGGGCATCACCATCCCATCGGGCCTCCGCTCGGCCGTCGATCGGGTGATGCTGCGCAACGCGCAAGGGAGTGCCCCGGGGGCAATGAACAAACGGTGGGACCCCCGAGGAACTTCGACGGGGTCACAGTATCGGCGAGTTGGGACAACCGCCTCAGGCCGGTTTACCCCGTATGCCTTTGCGATGAGAACGATGATGGGCGAATCGGCCAGCCATTCTGTTGTGCGGGCCCAGATCCAAAATAACATACTGTATGACGACGCGGGAGTTCCGTACCAGATAAAGAATTTCCGAGACGGACAGCACCGACAGTATCATTTCCACACCACACTGGGCCTTCGGCTTGTCGGCGGTGACCCATGGGACAAATGGCGCGAACCGAATCCGAGCTGGAATTGGCAGGGGTATGCCCACTATGTCCTGAACGGTCTGGATTTCATGGGATACGATGATGAAGGGAATTCTATGAGCCGCTGGCCTGGAGATGTGCAGGGGGGAGGGTGGGGGTTCTCCGGCTACGGATCCGTGTTCAGCTCAGGGTTCAGTCTGATTATGCTCGGACAAACCCACGAGGATGACTGGCTGAATGAGGATTACGTCCCAGCCGTCGAGCGGACAGCCAGCTACGGCTATAATTCTGTCCTCGGCCACACTCGCGCCACCGTACCCGCCGACACCATCATGGTCATGGACTACGATAACTGGCTCATCCAGCGAGGGACCGGCGACCCCGAGGAGGACGACGACGACAGCCGGATCGCACTGCGACACCTGGGCCGGGCCAACGCACTGATGGGCGACGGCTCCGTCCGGTCGCTCTACCTGGAAGAAATCACACCGCGCGGCAGGTGGACGCTCGACCGGGGCGACTGAGCACTGTCGAACGGCGGCAGGAAGGCCCGGGAAACCGGCTGCCCGGACCGATAACCAATGAGGGCTGCAATGGTGAGAACCAGGGTTCGTCGTTCAATATGCCGTCTGACATTGACGGCGATATCGCTCGTTTCCGCCGGCCTGTTGCCCGGGCTCCTCGGCGGGTGCGGCACCGACGAGCCGGATTTGACCGGCGAGCCGGTCATCAGCCCCGACGGGGAGAGCGTCGTCACGGTCAAGCGATCCGGCGACAAACTCTATGTCGAGCAGGACGGCCGGCCGCTGCCCGGAAGATACGATTACCTCCAGCGGGCAATCCCAACCCGGCGCGGCCCGGTGTTCGCTGCCAGGAAGGGCGACAAGTGGGTCGTCATGCGGGGCGAGGAACGCGTCGGTGACGAATATGATTTTGTCGGCGGCGTAACCGTCGGCCCGGAGGGCGAGGTCGCGTTCATCGCCAGGGTGGAAGAAGGCCAGCAGATCATGCGCGAAGGGGAACCCGTTGGGAAGGCCTACCAACGAGTCGGATCCCCGGTCTTCAGCCCCGATGGAAGCGTGCTGGCATACATCGCCGAGGAGGGGGGAACCGCCTTCCTGGTGCGTGACGGCGTCCGGCAGCCCGGCGAATACGAGGAGGTGGAAAGGCCACGATTCGGCCCGGACGGCGAATCGCTGACATATGTCGTGCAGAAGGGTGAGCATCAGCAGGCCCTGATGAGAGACGGCGAGCGGATATCTCCGCCGGTCGACGGCAAAATCGCGACTTGGGCCATATCGCCCGACGGCGAAACGACCGTGGTCGTTCAACGGCATCAAATGCAGAATTACGTCATCAGGAACGGAACGACAATTGCGGGCCCGCTCGAGGCAGATGTCATGACCCCGCCCGTCTTCGCACCGGATGGACGCACCGTCTTCTACGGAGCGGCCGAAGCCGGGCAGAGCTGGGTGATTTACCGGGACGACCAGAAGTTTACCGACGACATCGAGGCCGCGACCCTGGCCGACCTGCTGGTCAGCCCCGACGGCAGCTCCGTCGCCTGCGCGGCCAAAAGGGATGGTCAGTGGTACGTGCTCAAGAACGGACGAGTGGCCAGCGATGCGTTCCACAAGATCAGCAATCTGCGAAACGGGCCTGCCGGGGACACGTTTCGTTTCGCCGGCCTGCTCGGGAGCACAGTTACAGAGGAGGAGGTGGAATGGTGAGTAAGCTGAAAAGGAGTGCGAGGGCGGGCTTCTCCATGACCGAGCTGCTGGTCGTGGTCGCTGCCATTCTTATCCTGGTATCGCTGTTGTTCGTCGTCGGCGGCCGAATGTACGGTCAGAGCCGACTGCTTCAGTGCCAGC
>PUPC01000224.1 GCA_003553185.1 Planctomycetota bacterium
AAGGTTGACATCGGCGGGGAACGGGCTTAGGATTTCCAGCAGGGCGCGGGCAACAGGCCATCCACTGCTGTCAGGCCTTAAGATTCCCCCGGCTCCGCCCTCGAGACGCCGCGGGCGGAAGGGGCTATCTTTCAACGAGGGGCCACTCGATGCCGACGCTGGGCAATCAGCACAATCTGGTTGAATCTCTGGCCGACAGGGCGGCCCAGCCGCTGTCGTATCTATCCGGCATTTACCCCGACCTGGCGACCTGGCGCGGCTTCGCCCTGAAGAAGGTCTTCCAACTGCTCCACTACGCCCCCCCGCAGGTCGATTTCCGCGAGGAAGTCGTCGAATCGGAAGAACGGGATGGGATCGCCCGGCGAACGGTCTGGTTCAGTTCGTCGAGCCAGACGCGGGTCTCGGCACGGCTGCTTCTGCCAACCGCCAGCCGGGGCAAACGGCCCGGCATCGTCTGCCTGCACGATCACGGGGATCTGTTCGCCTGGGGCAGGGAGAAGGTGGTCTGCACCGAGGCCGACGAGCATCCCGCCCTGGCCGAACACAAGGCGGCGCGGTACTCCGGCCTCTCGGTGGCCGAGGAGCTGGCCCGGGCCGGCTTCGCGGTGCTCGCCCCCGATATGTTCGGCTTCGGGGACCGGCACCCGGGAGGGCTGGACGAGATCGACGACCTGGACCTGACGGACCCCGAGCAGCACGAGCGGTTCGAGCAGATCGCGAGGGCGCACGAGGCGACGACCGGCCTGAACCTGATACAGGCCGGGGCCACGCCGATGGGGCTGCACGTCTGGGACGCGATCCGGGCCGTCGAATATCTGACCACGGTCCCGGGAGTCGATGAACGTCGGATCGGCTGCTTCGGCGCCCACTCCGGCGGCCTGCTCGCCATCTATCTGTCAGGGCTGTGCGACCTCGTCCGGGCGACGGTCGCCATCGGCTGGGTGGCCAGTCTTCGGGGCGTGATCGAGGCCGGGGTGCCGGGCACATCGTGGATGCAGTTCGCCGTGCCCGGGCTGTACAACTTCCTCGACCTGCCCGACGTCGCCTGCCTGACCATCCCCCGGGCACTGATGCTGGTGGCGCTGGCAGACGATCCGCTCTTCCCGGCGACCGCCGCCGAGAAATCGTTCGCAGACATCCGCAAGGTGTTCGACGACGCCGACAAGGGCGTCGACTTCCTCGGCCAGACCGCCCCCGGCCGGGCCGTCACGTCCGACATCGTCCGCGAAGCCCTCGGGTGGTTCGAGCGGTGGATTTGACCGGGCGGTTGATCCCCGGCCCGAGCTCGTCATCTTGTGCCGGCGCGCCGGGCGCCGAAACCTTGCGGACCTGCGACCGGCTGCGTATACTGATGTTCGGGCCAGGAATTACAGGATGAGTGAGCGAATACAACAGGCGGCGCTGGAGAGCGCCCGACGGGTGCTGGAGATCGAGGCGGAGGCGATCCGCGCCCTGAGTGCCCGGCTGAACGATGATTTCGCCCGGCTGGTCGACCTGCTCGCCCGGCTGCCGGGCAAGGTGGTCGTCTCGGGCGTGGGCAAGTCGGGCCTGATCGGGGCCAAGATCGCCGCCACCTTCTCCAGTACGGGCACCCCGGCCGTCTTCCTCGACCCGCTGAACGCGATGCACGGCGACCTCGGGGTCCTCGGCGAGGGGGATGTCCTGCTGCTGCTCTCGCACAGCGGCGAATCCGTCGAACTGATCAACCTGGTTCCGTGCGCCCGATCGCTCGGGGCGCGGATCGCCGCGTTCACCGGCAACCTCTCGTCGAGCTTGGCCCGCGAGGCCGACATCACCCTCGACGTGGGCGCCCGGCGCGAGGCGTGCCCGCTGGGCCTCGCCCCCACGGCCAGCACGACGACGATGCTCGCCTTCGGCGACGCCCTGGCGATGACCCTCGCATCGGCAAAGAATTTCACCGCCGACGACTTCGCGGCACGGCACCCCGGCGGCGAACTCGGACAGCGGCTCCGGCTGCGCGTCTCGGACCTCATGCGGCGGGGCGACGCCATCCCCGCGGTCGATCACATGGCCACTGTTGAGGACGGTCTGCGCCGGATGACCGAGTGCGACAACCTGGGTGTCACCCTGGTCACCGACGAGAAGGGCCTGCTCGCCGGGATTCTCACCGACGGCGACATCCGAAGAATCCTGCTGGGCAGCGAGCCCAACGACATCAAAAACGAACCGATCTCCGACCACATGACCCGCAACCCCCGGACCGTCGAGGCGGACGCACCAGCCGTGGACGCGCTCCGCCTGATGGAGGTCTCCGGCATCACCTCGCTCGTCATCGTGGACCTGCAAGGCCGACCGGCGGGCATCATCCTCCTGCACGACATCCTCGGCCGGGGCCAGTTCTCGGCATGACCGACGCCGCCCGACAACAGCCCGTCAGCGGCGTCGTCTTCGACCTCGACGGCACGCTCACCGCCCCGGCAATCGACTTCGACGCCATCCGGAGGGACATCGGTATCGAGCGCGGCGCCCCGATCCTCGAGACGCTCGCCGCCCTGCCGACGGACGAACGCCGCCGGGCGTTCCGCATTCTCGAGAAGCACGAGGAGAAGGCGGCGGCCGAGAGCCGGCTCAGCCCGGGCGCCGAAGAACTGCTCGCTTTCCTCGACCGGGCGCGAATGCCGCGCGGGCTGGTCACGCGGAACACGCGGCGCTCGGTCGACGCGTTCGTCGCCCGCCATCGGATCAATCTCGACGTGGTCGTGACCCGCGAGGACGCCCCGCCCAAGCCGTCGCCCGCTCCCCTGCTCCACGCTCTCGAACGACTGGACGTCTCCCCCGCCGAAGCGATTTACGTCGGTGACCACGAGATCGACCGGCTGACCGGCGAGGCGGCCGGGGTCACCACCTACATCGTCCGGACTCACCCGGAGATCAAGGACTGCGGACCGGATGAACGGCGAATCGACCGGCTGTCGGACCTCATCGGACTCATACGCACGAGCAGGGAATGAACCGACGCCACACGAAACGCGACCTGATCGGCATCTTCAAGGAGCGGGGGCTCCGAGCGAAGCGCCTGCTCGGACAGAGCTTCCTCATCGACCACAACCTGCTCGAGGTCATCTGCCGCACGGCGGAATTGGCCGAAGATGACGTGGTGCTCGAAATCGGGGCGGGCACCGGCATGCTCACCTGGCACCTCGCCTGGACCGGAAGCCGGGTCATCGCCGTCGAGCTCGATGCCGACCTCTGCGAGATCGCCCGCGAATACGTCGGCTCCCACGACAATGTGCAGCTCATCCACGCCGACATCCACGGCCCGCGAAAGACATTGAACCCGACGGTGAGGGCGGCTGTCAAACGCGAGCTCCCGGAGCGGACGCTGAAGGTGGTCAGCAACCTGCCCTACTGTATCAGCACAGACCTCGTGCTCTCGCTGGTCGAGCTGTCGCTGCCGGTCGAGCGCCTGGTGCTGGTGGTGCAGAAGGAGTTCGCCAACCGGCTGCTGGCCCGACCGGGCACTCGGAACTACGGCCCGCTGACCGTCCTGGTCCGTGCACAGGCGACCGTCGAGCGGCTGCGCGACCTGGCACCGTCCGTGTTCTGGCCGGTGCCCGACGTGACCTCGACGCTGATGGTCATCCGGCCGGATTCGGAGCGTCGGGCACAGATCAGGCGCTACCGCCGGTTCCGGTCGCTCGTCCAGACGCTTTTCACCCAGCGTCGCAAGGCGATGCGACGGGCACTGTCTTCGATGCCGAAGCCGCGCCTGAGCTCCGAACAGGCGGACGCCGCCCTGGAAGCGGCCGACATCCCGCCGGACGCCCGACCCGACACGCTGGGCGTCCGCCAGCTCATCCGCCTGGCCGAAACGATCCCCGTCTGAACCAGCTCGAAGGGGGCCATCGTCGCTCGGACCGTCAACGGGGCAACCGGGCGGCGGCTTGATTCATCCCACTGGAACGCCTATCATCCCCGCGAGCAAATACGTCGAGCAGAAATCAGGAGGAAACGATGGAGAAACGACGTCTCGGACGGTCGGAACTTGAAGTTACGACAATCGGACTGGGCTGTTGGGTCATTGGCGGCTGGATGTGGGGCGGGGCCGAGGACGACCAGTCGGTCGCCGCGATCAAGGCCGCGCTCGACAGGGGCTGCAACTTCATCGACACCGCCCCGGTGTACGGCATGGGCCATTCCGAGGAGGTGGTTGGCCGGGCGCTCGAGGGCCGGCGCGACCAGGTCGTGCTCGCCACCAAGTGCGGGCTGGTATGGGACGAGCGCGGCGGGCGAAAGCATTTCGTCGATTCGGAAGGCCGGACCATTTACACCAACCTGTCGGCGGAGAGCGTGAAGCAGGAGTGCGAGGAGAGCTTGCGGCGGCTGCGGACCGACGTTATCGACCTGTACCAGTGCCACTGGCCCGACCCGGGCGTCCCGCACGAGGAGACGATGACCGCGCTCGCCGAGCTCCGCGACGAGGGCAAGATCAGGGCCATCGGCGTGAGCAATTATAGCGCCGAGATGATGGCCGAATGCCTCGAATACGTCCAACTCGCCTCACTCCAGCCCCAGTACAACATGCTCGACCGGTCCATCGAGGCCGGGCTGCTCCCCTTCTGCCGCGAGCACGACATCGGCATTATCGCCTACAGCCCGCTCGCACGCGGCCTGCTCACTGGGAAGGTCACGATGGACCGCGAGTTCGGCGAGGGCGACCACCGGGCGAAGCGGCCCTGGTTCCGGCCCGAGAACCGCCGGCGGGTGCTCGAATTCCTCGATAAGATAAAGCCGATCGCCGAAAAGCACGACGCCACACTCGCCCAACTCGCCGCCAACTGGGTCATCCGGCAGGAGGGCGTGACCACGGCCATCTGCGGCGCCCGCCGACCGGACCAGGCGGAGGAGAACATGGGGGCCGCCGACTTCGAACTGACCGACGACGACCTGGCGGCCATCCGCCGCCACCTCGACGAGCTCGGCGACCCGGAATAGGGGAAATGACAGGCGGCTTGAACACCGAACCACTCGCCCTGCTCCACGTTTGAATGTATAATTGGCTATGGAGGCGGTCCGTAGCCGTTATGGAAGTGCAGGAACCCGGTTGATGAGTGAATCGACTCTGTTG
>PUPC01000184.1 GCA_003553185.1 Planctomycetota bacterium
CACCCCCACTTCGGCCAGCACCTGTACACCAACTTCACCGGCTCGCTCGCCTGGCACCGCCGGACCATCGAGTGGATGGTCGGCGTGATCCCCGACCTCGACGCGCTGGTCATCGACCCGACCTGCCCCGGCTGGGAAGAATGGGAGGTCCGGCGGAAGTGGCGCGGCGGCGAATACCACGTCACTTTCCGCAACCCGAACCGCGTCGAACGGGGCGTCAAAGAGGTTCAGGTGGACGGCGAGCCGATCGAGGGTGTCCGGATCGAGCCGATGCAGGGCGTGCACAAGGTCGAGGTGCTGATGGGCTGACCGCCCGTCCCCTGTGTACCATCTCCCCCTTCACCGAGCCGTCGGGCATCACTCGCGCCTGCCGTACGGCCCCTATTCCTCCTCGCGGCCCTCTCGCGTCCGGTATTTCACTCGGATCGGTATTTCGGAGAAGGGGAGCCGCTCCCGGAAGAAGTTTTCGATCCCCCGGCGGTGCCCCTTCGAGAAGTTCCGGGGCGAGTTGACGAACAGCACGATCGTCGGCGGGCCGGTCTCGACCTGGGTCCCGTAGAAAATCTTCGGCCGGCGCGTCGCCTTCGCCGTCGGCGCCCGCACCTGTTTCGCATCCTCGATCACCTTGTTCAGCTCCGCCGTCGGCACCCGGGTCCGGGCCTGATCCCACAGCGAGCGGACGACGTCGATGGTCTCGCCCACCCGTTCGCCGTGCAGGGCGGAGATAAAGCAGACCGGCGCGAACGAGAGCCCCGGCAACTGCTGGGCGAGATAGGCGATGTATGCGTCCGGATCGACCCCCTCGGCCCGGTCCCACTTATTCACCACGATCACGCACGGCTTGTAGTGGTCGCACACGTAGGCGGCCAGCTTCTTGTCCAGGTTGCCCACGCCTTGCACGGCGTCGATCATCAGGAGCACGGCGTCGGCCCGGCGGATCGACCGCTCGGCCCGGGCCTGCCCGTAGAACTCGACCGAGCCCGCGATCTGGCGTTTCTTTCGTACCCCGGCGGTGTCGATGGCGACGAACGCGTGCCCGTCGCGCTCGAACCGGACGTCGACGGCGTCGCGGGTGGTCCCCGCCAACTCGCTCACCAGCATCCGCTTCTCCTCGGCCAGAGCGTTGATCAGGGTGGACTTGCCCACGTTCCGCCGGCCCACGACGGCGAGCTCGAGCTCCGGGCGCTCCGGCGCCTCTTCCAGCCGGCTGCCCATCGCGAGCAGGCGGTCGCGGAGCCGCCCGGTACCCCGTCGGTGGAGTGCGGACACGAGGATCGGCTCGCCCAGCCCGAGTTCGTGGAACTCGGCCGCCGTCGCTTCCGACCGGGCCGACTCGACCTTGTTGGCGACCAGGATCAGCGGCTTGTCCAGCCGCCGCATCTCGGCCGCGATCAGCTTGTCCTGAGGCACCAGGCCCGCCTGCCCGTCCACCACCAGGACCACCACGTCGGCCTGCTCGACGCCGAACCGGATCTGCTCCTCGATCTCGTCGGCCAGCGGCGTCCCCTTGTCGATCCCCATCCCGCCGGTATCGACCAGCTCGAACGCCCGGCCCGCCTCGGTGACCGTCGCCGAGACCCGGTCGCGGGTCACCCCGCTCGTCTCCTCGACGATGGAGATTCGGCGTCGGGCGAGCGCGTTGAACAGGGTGGACTTCCCCACGTTGGGACGGCCTGCGATGGCCACGACGGGCAAACTCATTGGTCGGATATCTCGGCCTGATGATCGGAAGGCGAAGGGGGAGGAGCCGCTGCAAGGTCCGGCTCCACGAAAACCTCGTTGGGGCTCGACCCGTCAACGTCCCGGCGGACGAGCGCGTAGGCGATGGCCCAGAACGAATGGCAGAACGACGCCCACCACCCAGCGACCGCCGCACACAGGAGGGCGAAGAACAGGGTCAGGAGAAACCCGGGAAGCCAGGCGCCGACCGGGCAGACCGCCGACGGCCCGAACACCGATCGGAAGACGGGCACGAAACCGGCCCCGAAACCAAGCCACGCCGTCACCCCCGCCACCAGGAACGCCAACAGGGCCGCACCCGCCACGAATACCGCACAGAACGCGAAATAGACGATGCCCACCAGCACAGAGAACGCCAGCCGCCACGGACGACGCAAAACGTAGTCGCCCGCTCGCGACAAGGCGTCGAATGTGCCCGTCCCCTCGAAGCTGACCGCGCTGAGCATATAGCCCCGGCCGACGAGAAGGACCAGGGACAGCAGAACAGCCGCCAGCGCGAGGACCACCAGCACGGGGAACAGGAGCACCACGACCAGTTCCTGCACCCAGCCGAGCCCCACCGGCCATAACGCCCAGGCGACCGCAGCCGTGGCCGCCAGCCCGATCAGCCCGACCAGCCCGCCGGTCCCCGAGGAACTGGTCTTCTGTTTCACCGCGACCAGCCCGTACAGCGACACCAGCACGCCCACCACGAAGACGGCCGCCGACAGCAGGTGCGCCGCCGCCAGACCGGCCAGCATATTGGCGGCGAGCAGCAGAGCGATAAGGATGGACAAGGCGGGCGGCGGCCAGAGATAGGCGCTGTATCGGGCGGCTGCATAGCTCCGGGCCTCCTGCAGGAACAACCTCTCTCCGGTGGCGTACTCGACGGCCGCAGCCCGGTTGATCGCGCCGCCGAAATACGCCCAAGGCAGCCAGAGCAGGAGCAGGAAGATCACCGCCCAGGGCACGACCTTCCGCACCGTGTCGGCCCGGGCCAGGGCCGGGAGAAGGTCGCCGCTGAACGTCGAGCGGCCGACGTCGGCCAAGTCGAGTCGGAGGTCGACGAGAGTCATCCGGGCGCCCTCGTGCAGCACCGAGCAGGTCTCGGCTAGCTCGCCGGCCCACAGCCGGCCCAGCGCCTCGGAACTGGTCGCCCCGCCCCGGAAGCTCATCACCTGCAGGTAGAGGAACAGTGCGAGCAGGAGCATCAGGGCGGAAAACACCACGCCGTAGAAGCCGAGGCATACTTTGGCCGGACCGGTCGCGATGCGGAAACAACGAAACAGGTCGGTCCAGCCGCCGTCCATCGTCAGCCCTTCGTGCTCATCGCTCATCGGTTGGCCCTCCGTTCAACCTGCACGCGGAAAAGTCGCCCCACGCCCGCTCGGCGGAACGGGCTTGCGTTCGCCCAATTGTAACCGACGGCGGGCGTTGCGCAATACCGCAGCCGCCCGAATTGACCGCACCGGTCGAGCGACCCCGCCCCGGCCTCCACGGCGGACCGGCCGTCGCGCGGCTTGACCTGCATCCGCCGGGGCGCTATTGTCCGGACGGATTCGAGAACCGGCCGCAGACGGAGGTGACGATGGGAAACACGGTGAACTGGGGCATCCTGGGGACCGGGTCGATCGCCCGGAAGTTCGTGACCGGCCTGGCGGCCTTGCCCGACGCGAGGCCAGCGGCCGTCGGCTCGCGGGCGCAGAAGACGGCCGACGCGTTCGGCCGCGAGTTCGACATCCCCCGCCGACATCCCAGCTACGACGCGCTGGCGGAAGACCCCGAGGTCGACGTGATCTACGTCGCCACCCCGCACTCGCTGCACCGCGAGAACACCCTGCTCTGCCTCGACGCGGGCAAAGCCGTGCTCTGCGAGAAGCCGTTCGCCGTCAACGCCGACCAGGCGGACGAGATGGCCGCCGCCGCTCGCCGAGCCGGGCGGTTCCTGATGGAAGCGATGTGGACGCGGTTCCTGCCGGCCACCGGGGTGCTGCTCGAACTGCTGGCCGAGCGGGCGGTCGGCGAGGTGCGGATGATCACCGCCGACTTCGGGTTCCGGGCCGGGCTGGACCCTGCCGGGCGGCTGTTCGACCCGGCGCTCGCCGGCGGGGCGCTGCTCGATGTCGGCGTGTACCCGGTCTCGCTCGCGTCGATGGTCTTCGGCGGGCCGCCGGACCGAGTCGCCGGGCTCGCCGATCTGGGCCAGACCGGCGTCGACGAACAGAACGGGATGGTCCTCGGCTACGACGGCGGCCGGCTCGCCGTCCTCTGCTCCGCCATCCGAACGCGGACCGCTCACGAGCTGCACGTGTATGGGACCGAGGGGCGAATCCGCGTGCCCGACTGGTGGCACGCCGACCACCTGATCGTCATCCGGGGCGACGGCGAGGAGCGAATCGACGCACCGATCGAGGGCAACGGATATCACTACCAGGCGGCCGAAGTGATGAGCTGCCTGGCCGACGGGCGGACCGAAAGCGACCGGATGCCGCTCGACGAAACCGTCGGAGTGATGCGGACGCTCGACCGAATCCGGGAACAGTGGGGTCTGCGGTACCCGATGGAATGACCGGCCCGGCGGCGGAGGGCCGGGCGGCGACACGGCCGGGGCGGGCACAGATTTCGCGGTGACGTTGACTTGCGAGCGGGGCGCCGCTACACTCGCTCGATATGACCGATGTAAGAACCCGCGAGGAGACGAGCCGATGCCCACGATGACGCTTACTGTCGATCACGACAAGTCGCAGGAAGAAGCCACCAAGCGGATACAGGGGCTGCTGGACAAGATGCAGGGCCAGTATTCCGGTATGCTGAAGGATGTCGAGGTGGATTGGTCGGGCACCCGGGCCGAACTGCGGGGCAAGGCCCCGGTCGGTTCGACCTCGGGCACGCTCGAGGTGGGGCCCGACGACGTGCAGGTCACCCTCGAGCTGCCGTTCCTGGCGGGGACCTTCCAGGGCCAGATCGAGTCGTACATCCGCAACGCCATCGAGTCCGAACTCGCCGACTGAACCTGCCGGCCGCGGGGGGCTGTTTCGGGCTGTCATGGCTAGCCGAACCATGTTGCTGTGTCGAAAATTGCTTCCCTCGCTTGCCGTCAACTCAAGCCCGGGAGAACCCTGACGATGCCCGAAAACCTGCTCTGCTTCGGCGACAACGCCTACTTCCTCAACGAACGGCGGGACCTGTTCCCCGACGAGTCGGTGGACCTCATCTACCTCGACCCGCCGTTCAACTCGCAGCGGCCCTACAACATCCTGTTCAAGGACCACAAGGGCACGCCGTCAGCCGCCCAGATCAAGGCGTTCGACGACACTTGGACGTGGGACGAGGTCGCCCAGCGGAACTACGAATGGCTGATCCCCG
>PUPC01000211.1 GCA_003553185.1 Planctomycetota bacterium
CGCTCCCAGCGCCCGGATGATCTTCTTTCGCTCTTCGCTCATGTCCTCGGGCATGACGATGACGACCTGGTAGCCCTTGTGGATGCCGATCAGGGTGACCCCGATGCCGGTGTTGCCCGAGGTGGCCTCGGCGATGGTCATGCCCGGCCTCAGCTCGCCGTTGCTCTCGGCCTGCTCGATCAGGTATTTTGCCACTCGGTCCTTGATGCTGCCGCCCGGGTTCAGGTATTCGGCCTTGGCAAAAACCATCCCGTCGGAAATCCGGGTCAGGTCGAGGAGCGGGGTGTTGCCGATGGCGTTCAATATGTTTGTGTAGTATTCCATCCGTCAGCCCTTGTTTTTGGTCGGTTGCGGGGCGAAGAACAACGCATAAACCAGCAGCCCGCCGGCCCCGACGACGATGGCGATGTCGGCGACGTTGAAAGCGGGCCAGGCCTGTCCCGGCCAGTAGTAGACCTCGATAAAGTCGCGCACGTAGCCGAACGCCACCCGATCGAACACGTTGCCGATGGCGCCCGACATCACGAGCCCGAGTGTGACCTGCATGGGGACGGGGCTGCCTTCCTGCCGGTAGGCGAAAACGAGGACGAGACAGACCGCGATGGCCCCGAAGACCAGCCACATCACGGTTGCTCCCTGCCCGATCCCGAACACCCCGCCGTAGTTCCGTGCATACACGATGTGGAGAAACCCGGGGATCAGCTTGTCGGGTTCGTAATGCGGGGTGATCCGATCGATCTGGCGTGCGGCGTCCGCCAGCGGCTCGAGGTCCGTCTTCGCCGCCTCCTGTGCGAACTCATCGAGTTTGCCCTCGCCGGCCAGGCGGGCCAGCTCGGGATGTCGCAGGTCGAGTGCCCGCTGCCGCAGTTGATCGGCCAGGTTCTCGCGGTGCCGCTCTGCAGTCTCGATGGCCTCGGGCTGGCGGACCCGGAACGAATCGAACACAAGCTGCTTGGACGCCAAGTCGCCGGCGGCGAAGAAGATGGCGACCAGCCAGAATACGATCCGCAGCTTCCTCAAGAGCCGGACTGCTCCTGTTCGTTCAGGCATGAGACGCAGGTTGTGGAGTAGGGTCTTGCCTTGAGCCGCCCCTTGGGGATCGGCTTCTCACACGAGTCACATATGCCGAACGTGCCATCCTCGATGCGCTGGAGCGCCTCGTCGATGGCGCGCAGTGTGTCGCCCTGCTGTTCCAGCACGCTGAGGTCGAACTCCTGCTCATAATTATCGGACCCCAGGTCGGCGAAGCTGGAGATGTCCAGCGTAGCGTTATCGACTTTTCCCTTGTGTGCGGCCTCGTTTTCCAGGTGGTCGGCGTCCCCGATGATCGCCGCACGCTTTACCAGAAGCAGTTCCTTGAACCGCTCGATCTCTGCCTTTGTCAGTTTCTTCGGTGCCATGTCTGTTGCTCCGTTACAATGATCGGCGGCAAACACCGCCGACATTCACTTACTGTGGGTGCACGGGCAGCCGCGGCGCGGCGCCGACCGTGCTAGCCGTAGCCCATCATTATACGCTGCGGCATCACAAAGTCAATTCGCCCGGACGGCGAAATACGGCCATGGGGTGATGGCAGCTCCCACACCCAACGGCTGACCCCGCAGGTCTGAGCCGTGCAGACCGTCGGTAAGCGCGGCGTTCCGTTATCAGAACTGGAGAATGTCGAGCGCGGTCTCGAACGTCGCCTCGATCGTGAAGTCGTCCACCCGTGTGCCCAGGTGAATGGGCCGCCAGTCGGCGGTCGCCTTCGACGGATACCACAGCCGGCCTTTGATCGGGAGGTCGATTTTGTACGGTTCGCACTCGTCCGCCCGTGCCACCGCTTCCTTCGCCCCCTCGCGGATGCGCTGGCGGGCCAGTGCCGGGGCATGCATCACGGCGCCCTCGCGGTTCAGGCCGGTCTTCGTCGATACGGTCACCGGCCCCTCGCCCAGGAAGTCGCGCGCCTCGCGGCAGGTCGCGTCGTCCCCGGTGACCATGATCACCGGGATATCGAAGTGCCCGGCGATGAGTGCCTGCTGGGCGATCTCGCCCGATTCGCGCCCGTTGTACCAGAACTTGTTCCCCCGCCGCGAACTCTGTGTATGACACAGCACCCCGTCGGGCGTATCGGCCATGGCGTGGAACCCGAGCAGGATGACCGCGTTGCACTCCGACAGGATTGGCTTGTGGGCCCCGCTCGCCCCGACGATGTGTCGCGCGGCCGGGTGCATCAGTTCGGGGACGAAATTATATGGCCGTCCATGACTATCCCTTACGTAAATCTCTTCCACACCGGCGTCAACCAGCCCGTCCACACAGGCCGAGCACTCCCGGGTCAGCAGCTCGCGAGCCGCATCGAGGGGCGGGCCCTCCTCGCGGGTCTGGAAGAACTTGCAGACACCAGCGACCCCTTCGAGATCGGCGAACACATACACCTTCATCGGCTTCCTCCATTCTGTTGATCGGCGCGCCCGCCGGCACGGTGCCGGCGCCGGCCTGTGCCTCTCTCGAACGTGCCCGCGCATCAGCAAGCCGCGCTGCACCTCAGACAGACACAAAGCGGTGGGATTGTAGCGCACACGACCGGTCGCCGAAAGCCGGTCGAATTTATCCTTCGCCCGGGCTGCGGCCGCGAACTCGAGGGAGCAGCCGCCCGGTCGCACGGGCATAGACGCGGTATTCCTCTCCGAACTGCCGAGCGAGAGCCGCTTCCTCCCGGCGGACCCGCAGTATGTATAGCGGTATGAACGTGACGAACAGGCACGGCCCGGCAATCCAGTTGTGCAACAGCAGCGCCTGAGCCACCGCCCAGAGCCAGTGAGCAGCATACATCGGGTGCCGGATGCGGGAGTACGCACCGGTGGCGACCAAAACGTGATCCTCCCACAACACCGTGCCGGGCGACCAGTATTGCCCCAGGTCGGCGTGGGCTCTCCGAAGCAGCCAGATCGCCAGCACAAAGACAGGACCGCCGAACCAGACTGCCCATGTCGGGCCGCGATAGTCGGCAAAATCCAACCAGGGGGTGAACAGATAAAGGGGCGGGACCACCATCAGGCAAAGGCCGGAGATCAGGGTGAGCGCCCGATCAAGTATCGCGCGCCCGTGCGTTTCGACAGTCCGACGGCCAATGCGGCCGGCATACACGGAGCGTACCGCGGTCCCGACGATAAACCCGGCGAGAAAAACGATTTCAGAAGGTCTCTCAATCATCCTGACTCCGTTCCATCTCGTCGATTATAACCCACCGCTTTCCCCTGGCTCAACAGCGAGCGCACTCGACTTGGGCGTCGTAGGTCGCCCCGTCCCCTCTCCCTCCTTGGGGAACGGTTGGATGAGGGTGCCCGGCTCCGGTTTCGCGTCGGTACAACGGGCCCGACCGATCGACCCTCACCCGCCCGCTTAGGGGGCGACCTCTCTGCGGCACCGCCGGCGTCCGACCTCCAAGGGTCGGGCGGGACGACGTTTGCGTGAAGGTTGACGCGGCGGCGGGGAATCCTTATCTTGTGGCTCTTGTCGGCGATGCCGGCGTTACGAACGAAGGTGTATATCAGAGGTCGCAGGATCGAAAGGAGCAGAACGGTGGACAAGGCGGATTTCGGACTGATCGGACTGGCTGTGATGGGCGAGAACCTCATCCTGAACGTGGAGAGCAAGGGCTTCTCGGTCGCGTGCTACAACCGGACCACGGAGAAGGTCGATAAGTTCATGGAGGGCCGGGCGAAGGGCAAGAACATCATCGGGACCCGCTCGGTCGAGGAGCTGATCGCTTCGCTCAAGCGGCCCCGCCGCATTATGATCCTGGTCAAGGCGGGCAAAGCGGTCGACGCCGTCATCGACCAACTGGTCCCCCATCTCGACGAGGGCGACCTGGTCATCGACGGCGGCAACTCGTTCTTCAAGGACACCATCCGCCGCAACCAGGCCCTGGCCGAGAAGGGGCTTCTCTACATCGGGACCGGGGTGTCGGGCGGCGAGGAAGGCGCCCTGCGCGGCCCCAGCATCATGCCCGGCGGACAGCCGGAGGCGTGGGAGCTGGTCAAGCCCATCTTCACCAAAATCGCCGCACAGGTCGACGGCGAGCCGTGCTGCACGCATCTCGGACCGGACGGGGCCGGCCACTACGTCAAGATGGTCCACAACGGCATCGAGTACGGCGACATGCAGCTCATCTGCGAGGCGTACTACATCATGAAGAACGCCCTGGGGATGACCGAGGACGAGATGCACGAGGTCTTCAAGGAATGGAACGCGGGCGACCTCGACTCGTACCTCATCGAGATTGCGACCGACATCCTGGGCACGAAGGACGAGGAGACGGGCAAGCCGATGCTCGAGGTGATCCTCGACAAGGCCGGCCAGAAGGGGACCGGCAAGTGGACCAGCCAGAGCGCACTCGACCTGGGCATCCCCGCACCGACGATCGCCGAGGCGGTCTTCGCTCGATGCATCTCGGCCATCAAAGACGAGCGGGTCAAGGCGTCCGAACAGCTCTCCGGCCCCGAGCCGACATTCGAGGGCGACCGCGACGAGATGGTCGAGGCCATCCGCCAGGCCCTGTACGCATCGAAGGTCTGCTCATACGCCCAGGGCTTCGCCCTGATGGCCGAGGCGCAGAACGAGTTCGGCTGGGACCTCAACTTCGGCGAGATCGCCATGATCTGGCGGGGCGGATGCATCATCCGGGCACACTTTCTCCACCGGATCAAGGAGGCGTTCGACCGGAACCCCGACCTGACCAACCTGCTGCTGGACGACTATTTCAAGGACATCGTGCAGAGCGCCCAGGACGCCTGGCGGCGCGTGGTCAGCGAGGCCGCCCGGATGGGCATCCCCGCCCCCGCGTTCAGCTCGGCCCTGGCCTACTACGACAGCTACCGCCGGGCCCGGCTGCCCGCGAACATGATCCAGGCGCTCCGCGACTACTTCGGCGCACACACATACGAGCGCGTCGATAAGGACGGATCGTTCCACACCAACTGGACCGGCGAAGGCGGCGACACCACGGCCAGCACATACGTCGTCTGACCGGCGGGAAGGTCGGGCACATCCGAACGCAACGGCACCCGGGACGGACTTCGCCCTCGGGCAACG
>PUPC01000350.1 GCA_003553185.1 Planctomycetota bacterium
ATGGCACGCCCGGCAGGATTCGAACCTGCAGCCCTCGGTTCCGAAGACCGATGCTCTATCCAGTTGAGCTACGGGCGCGCTTGTCTGTCTGACGCATTATCTAACAGGAGCGGCCGGGTTTCAAGGGCAAGGTGTGCGGGATGGGTCAAACGTGCCGGACGGTCTGCTGGTGTCGCCGGGTGAGCGGTCGATAGCGGGCAGGGGAGCGGCACCGGGGTTTTTATGAGCCAGTGCTTTTGATGGGGCGGGCATCCGTGCCAAACCGGGAGCGTTTTCGCTCGTTATTCCGGCGGGTGGTCGTCTGTATCGGCCGGCCGGTCTCGGGCGTCGTCGGTCAGGTCGTAGAACCCGCTGGAGGCGATCTTGTGCAGTTCGTCGTCCCGGATGGTGATGACCAGGCACTCGATGTCTTCGAGCGAATCGACGAGTTCGACGCCGGCCTCGGGGGGCATCACGAGGAGGGCGGTGGCGAGGGCGTCGGCGGTCATGCAATCGGGTGCGACGACGGTGGCCGAGGCGGCTTCGCGGGCGGGCCGGCCGGTGCGGGGATCGATGATGTGGCTGTATCTTTCGCCGTCGATCTCGGTGTATTGCCGGTAGTCGCCCGAGGTGGCGTATGCCCGGTCGGAGAGGCGGAGTACGATGTCGAGCGGGGATCGGCCCTCTCCGCGGGGATGTTCGAGCCCGATCCGCCACGGCTCGGCCTGGGCGTTCAGGCCCATGGCGTATCCGTCGCCCCCGGCGTCCACCAGGGCGTCCTCGATGCCCGTGTCCCGGAGTGCCCGGGCCACTCGATCGACGATGTATCCCTTGGCGATCCCGCCGAGATCGATGGACATCCCCGGCTTTTCGAGCGTGACGCTGTTGTCGCCGACGGTGATCTGTTGATAGCCGACCCGCCCGCGGGCTTGTTCGAGTTCCTCGGGGTCGGGGAGTTCTCCGGCTCGGCGGGCGTCCCGCCACAGGTCGACGGCCGGTCCGACCGTGATGTCGAACGCGCCGTCGGTCAGGCGGGCGATCTCGATGGCACGCCGGACCACCTTGACGGTCTGTGCCGAGGCGTGCGTCTCGCTGCCGCTTTTTCGGTTGATCCGGGAGACCTCGCTGGTCTCGATGTATCGGCTGAGCAGATTGTTGATCTGGCTGACTTCGGCGGACCCCGCCTGGACCGCCCGCCGGGCCCGGGCGTCGGTCGTGGTGATCATCTGGACCTCGACGGCGATCGGGCCGAGCATCGCCGGCAGATAATAGCGGTAGAGTGCGGGCGCGGCGGCGTTGCAGGCGCCGACGACGATCAGAGCGGGGAGCAGCCACCGGGCTCGTTTCACGGGCCGCCTCCTCCGATTCGGGACTGCCGATGTGCGGCCCCCACGGCGTCGCTGAGCCGGCTCAGGCCGGCGTCGGCCAGATGCCGTTCGAGCCCATCGGCGATTTCTCGCGGTGCCCGGTGGTTAAAGAACAGCGCCGTGCCCACGCCCACGGCCGCACCGCCGGCGAGGATAATCTCGAACGCGCCGTCCGCGTCCGACACCCCGCCCATCCCGATAATCGGGAGGCGATGCCCGAGGGCCGCGTACACGCGGAAGACCTGGGCGACGGCGACCGGGCGGATGGCCGGGCCGGACAGCCCGCCGGTCTGGTTCCCCAGGAGCGGACGGCGGCTGCGCAGGTCGATGACCATCCCCACCAGGGTGTTGATGAGCGACAGGGCGTCGCTGCCGGCGTCGACACAGGCCTCGGCGACCTCGACGAGCCGGCCGGTGTTCGGGCTCAGCTTGGTGATGACCGGGAGGTCGGTGGCTTGTCGGACGGCCCGGACGACCCGGGCCGCTTCGGCCGGGTCGGCGCCGAACGCCAGCCCGCCGTGCCGGACGTTCGGGCAGGAGATGTTGACCTCGAGGGCGGCGATGTTCGGTGCGGTGGAGAACCGGCGGGCGACCTCCGCGTACTCCTCGACGGTCTCGCCCGCGATGTTCGCGAACAGGGGCGTGGTCAGGCCGCCGGCCTCGAGGCGGGGGAGCACGTGCCGGACCACGGCATCGACGCCGGGGTTCTGGAGCCCGATGGCGTTGAGCACCCCGGCCGGCGTCTCGGCGATGCGCGGCGGCGGGTTGCCCAGCCGCGGCTCGAGGGTCGTCCCCTTGAGCGAGATCGCCCCGACGGCCGAATCGTCGAAATCGTCGAACCGGGCGAAATCCTCGCCGAACCCGAAGGTGCCGGACGCCATCACCAGGGGAGTTTGCAGGTTGATGCCGGCTATGGTCGTGTTCAGGTTCATTTGGCATCCCATACCACGGAGGCCGCATCGAAGACGGGTCCCTCGACGCACGCCCGGGCGTACACCGGCCGGCCGCCATCGCCATAGACCATCACCGAGCAGGACATGCAGGCGCCGACTCCACAGCCCATCCGTTCCTCGAGCAGGACGTCGCAGTCGAGTTCGTGTTCGGCGGCGATGGCGGCGGTCTTCTTCAGCATCCCCCACGGCCCGCAGGCGTAGAGCTTCGTCCGGCCGAGCGGCTCCGGTCCGTCCAGCAGCTTCTCCACCAGCTCGGTCACCAGCCCCTTGTGGAAGCTCGGTCGGCTGCGCAGGGAGGCGAGGCGACACTGGGCGCCCACCGCCTCGAACTCGGGGACGGTGGCTTTGATATCGGGGTCGACAAAGCTGAGGTGGACGCTGGAGTCCGACGTCTCCATCGGCAGGTCCTCCTCGGTCCCTGCGAACAGGTAGGTGCGGTCCACCTTGCCCTCGAGTGCTGCGGCGAGCGGATAGAGCGGTGCCAGGCCGAACCCGCCCGCGACCAGCACGGCCGTCTCCGGCGGTTCCCCGGCGAGGTCGAACCCGTTGCCGAGCGGGCCGATCAGATCGATCTCGTCGCCCTCGCCCACCGCACCGAGAGCTTTTGTGCCCTTGCCCACCGACTGGAACAGAATCTCGATGTCCTGCCCGTCGATGGTACGGTGTACGCCGAGCGGGCGGCGGAGCAGGGTGGTGGCGAGCGGTGGGCTGATGTTGACGAACTGGCCGGGCCGCGCGGTTCTCGCGATGGCGGGCGCCCGGAGCCGGATGCGCCGATGGCCGCCCGGCAGAGAGCGGTTGGCGATCACCGGGGCCGATATCCGGTACACGGTCCCGCCCGCCGGCTGGTGTGTTGATAGGTCCATCGCTCCGTCCTTCGTTAGTCGGTCCAGATGGTAGCGGCGGCGTGAATGGGCGTCAAGTCATGCCCGCGCGCGCCGGCTCAGATTTCGTGGGCATCCCGGATTTCATAGGCGTAGCCCTGTTCCGCGAGGAAGAGCTGTCGGTTGGCGGCGAACTCCTGGTCCTTCGAGTCGCGGGTGACCAGGGCGTAGAATCGCGCCGGTGCGCCGTCGGTCTTCGGGCGGAGGATGCGGCCCAGCCGCTGTGCCTCCTCCTGGCGGCTGCCGAACGTGCCGGAGACCTGGATGGCGACGTTCGCGTCGGGCAGGTCCACGGCGAAGTTGCCCACTTTCGACACGACGAGCACGGGGATGTCACCGCTCCTGAACGCCCGATAGAGCTCGTCGCGCTCGGCGTTCGGCGTCTTGCCGGTGATGATCGGCACGTCGAACTGCTCGCTGATCTCGTGGAGCTGGTCGAGGTACTGGCCGATGACCAGGACGAGGTCGTCGCGGTGTCGTTCGAGCAGTTGCCGGACAACGTCGAGCTTGGCGGGGTTCTCGGCCGCGGTCCTGATCTGTTGCCGGGGCGAGGCCAGGGCATATTCGAGCCGCCGGTCCTGGCTCATATCGACGCGGACTTCGGTACACCGGGCGGCGGCGATCCAGCCCTGGGCCTCGAGCACCTTCCACGGCACATCGTACTTCTTCGGACCGATCAGACTGAACACGTCGTCCTCGCGCTCGTCCTCGCGGACGAGCGTCGCGGTCAGGCCGAGCCGGCGGCGGGCCTGCAGTTCTGCGGTGAACCGGAAGACCGGGGCCGGGAGCAGGTGGACCTCGTCGTAGATGATGAGCCCCCAATCGCGGGCGTCGAACACGCCGAAGTGGGGGAACGGTGCGTTCTTTTTGGGCCGCCAGGTGAGTATCTGGTAGGTGGTGACGGTGACCGGGCGCAGTTCCTTCGCCTCGCCGGTGTACTCGCCGATCTCCTCCTCGGTCAGCGTGGTCTTGTCGAGCAGCTCGCGAATCCACTGCCGCACGGCGGTGATGTTGGTGCAGAGGATGAGCGTGTGTGCCCGGCATCGGGCCATCGCACACATCCCGACCACGGTCTTCCCGGCCCCGCAGGGCAGGCAGATGACCCCGGACCCGCCGCGTTCGGTCCCCCCGGCGTAGAAGACATCGGCCGCCTCCCGCTGGTAGCCGCGCACCGTGAAGCCCGCCCCGGACCGCACGTTCTGCCGGAGGTCGATATCGAGCGGTTTGCCGGGCACGTAGCCCGCGAGGTCCTCGACCGGCCAGCCGATCTTGATCAGCGCCTGTTTGACGTGGCCGCGCCGGCCGGCGTCCACCGTCGCCGTGCGTTCGTCGGGCCGGTCGATGAGGTCGGGCCGGACGGGCTTGCTCCGCCACACCTCCTCCATCAGCCCGGGCGTATCGGCGACCAGGATCAGGTCCTCGCCCCGCCGGGTCAGGCGGAGTCGGCCGTACCGGGCCATCGTGTCGCGGACCTCGGCCTTGATGTTCTGGGGCACGGGGTAGCGCGAGAACCGGTCGAGCGACTCGACGACCTCGTCGGGCCGGTGCCCGGCGGCCGAGGCGTTCCACAGCGAGAGGGCGGTCAGGCGGTAGGTGTGGATGTGCTCCGGGCATTTCTGGAGCTCGGCGAACGCGGACAGCGCGTCGCGGGCGTCCTCGTACGCCGGGCTGTCCACGGTCAGCAGGATGGTCCGGTCGCTCTGGACGATGAGGGGCTTGTCGGCGGAGTCTGACATCGTTGACTCGATTATAAGACGGCCGGCGCCCGTCCGCAACTGCCGACGCCTGCGCCGCGTGGACTGCCGGCTCACTTCTTCCTGTCAATGCACAGTGGAAACG
>PUPC01000180.1 GCA_003553185.1 Planctomycetota bacterium
GAGCCCGAGTCGAAGAGCTGGCCGGGGTCTATTCCATCGAGGACGTGTCCATCGTCCAGCAGGACCCGATGTCGCAGATGATCGCAGGCGGAGAGCAGCCGCTCACCGTGAACATCCTGGGTGACGACCTGGAGGTGACCGACCGGCTGGCCCGCGAGTTGAGAGAAATGGTCGAGCGGATTCCCGGGACCGTCGATATCGCTGTATCACGTGAGACGGGCGCCCCGGAGCTTTGGGTTCGTCCCGACCGGGAGAAGGCCTCGTCGATGGGCCTCAACGTGTCGCAGGTGGCCGACATTGTGCGAACCAGCATCTACGGCCAGACGGCCAGCTACTACAGGGCCGAAGGCGACGAGTACGACATACATGTCCGACTCCGCGAGGAGGACCGGGCCACTCCGGAAGACTTGGCTCGGCTGCCCATCCGGCTCCCCGACGGCCGACTGATCCGCGCCGAGAACATCGCCGAAATCACCCGGGAGACCGGGCCGGTCGAGATCGAGCGGCGGGACCAGGTCCGGGTGGTCCGCGTCGAGGGGAACGTACGCGAGCGGTCACTGGGCGAGGTGCTGCGCGATGTCGAGGCCGCGATGGCCGAGCTCGAAATCCCGGAAGGAGTCGATCTGGTGATCGGTGGTACGGCCGATGAGATGCGCGAGTCCTTCCTGTGGCTGACCATTGCCCTCGGCCTCGGGATCATCCTCGTGTATATGGTTATGGCCTCCCAGTTCGAATCGCTGGTCCACCCCTTCGTGGTGATGTTCTCGGTCCCGTTCGCGTTCGTCGGGGTCGTCGGTGCACTGTTCCTCGGCGGGTATAACCTGAATATCATCGTGTTCATCGGGATGCTGCTGCTCATCGGGGTGGTGGTGAACAACGCGATTGTGCTGGTCGATTACATCAACATCCTGCACGCCCGAGGCAGGCCCCTGCGCGAGGCGGTGATGGAGGCCGGGCGGGTCCGCCTGCGGCCGGTCCTGATGACCGCATTCACGACCATCTTTGCACTGCTGCCCATGGCCGTGCGGACCGGTCAGGGCGACGAGACGTGGAACCCGCTGGGAGCAACCATCCTGGGCGGGCTTGCCGTCTCGACACTGGTCACTCTGGTCATCATCCCCGTTATTTACTCGCTCGTCGAAGGGCTGCGCCGGAAAGTCGGAGCCGGAGGAACCTCATCATGAAACTAGTGCTCGTGGCATATACCGAGGCGATCGATAACGCCCTGATGGAGGTCTGCTCCGAGGCCGGGGCAGAGACGTACACCAAGTGGACCAAAGTGCTCGGCGTCGGCGAGGCGAGCGGCCCGCACCTCGCCAGCCACATCTGGCCGAAGGCCAACAACGTCATCGCCATCTGTGTGGACGACGCCGTCGCCAAAGAGCTGATGAAAGGAATCCGGCGGCTCCGGAAAGAGTTCCGACACGAGGGAGTCAAGGCCTTCGTCCTGCCCGTCGAGGAAGTCACGTAGCCCTATCCGGCGTCCCTTTATCCTCGGCCGGCTGGTCTCGCGAGAACAGAAGCCGGATGCCCGCCCGGCTGGCGAAAAACGCCCCCGACCCGACCATCAGGATGTCCCAGAACCGCAGGCACAGCAGGTAGGCCATACATTGCGCCAGGTGCTCTGCCCCGCCCAGGCCCATCAGGGCAAAGGCCCCGATGTATCCGCCGTCGAGAATGCCCGCCCCGGACGGCATCAGCTGGACCATCAGCAGAATCTGACCGACCACGAACAGCAGAGACAATTGCCCGATGTCCAGGACGAGTGCCCCGCCCAGATAGAAGAACAGGGCCGGCTTGAGAAAAATGGCGACGTGCCCCAGAACGTGCATCCCGAACACCCGCCAGGCCATCCCGGGCTCCTCGCAGAAAACACGGGCGACCTGGGCCTCCATCGAGCGAACCCGGACCCGGAATCGCGACATACGATGGGGGAAGATTGGGAGGCGCGACAGGGAGCCAGCCAGGACGGTCAGCGGCTGTCTCCGCCGCAATAGCGACACCCATAAGACCACTCCCATCACCAGGAGCCCGATGGCAAAAACCACCAGCACGATCCCCACCGCCAGGTTCGGCCCGAACAGCGAGGCACGGTATCGCACCATCGCAATGCCTGCGGTCACCCCGGCGAACAGGATGAAGCTGATCGCCTCCAGATACTTCCCCAGCAGGACGGTCCCGGCGACCTCGTGGTACGGCAAGTCCCCGGCCTGGCCCACGTAGAGCACCCGCAGCGGCTCGCCGCCCAGGTAGGTAGATGGGGTGACGATGTTCCCCGCCCGGCCGATCACGGAAGCGCGAAGCAGTTTCAGGAATGGGATATCGTGGCCGATCGGGCGATTCAGGGCCGACCAGGCCGTAGTATGCACCAGCAGAGACAGCACCAGCAGGCCCCCGACGGCCGCAAAGGAGACCACGCCGGCCTGGGCAACCGCCTCGGCGGTCTGCTCGAACCCCACGGCCACGATGATCCCGGCGAGAATCAGGGCCGAAACCAGAATGACAGCGCCGATGCGGATAGCGTTTCGCAAGCGAAAACCCTCTTTGCCCGATGTTCGCCCCCAGAACCCGAACAGAGTGTAGCCCCGGCCCGCGAAACAGTCAAGCAGCCCGCCCGGCGCGTCCCGCCGAACGCTACAAAAAGACCTCCCCCGACTTGACCCACAACAGGCCAGCCCGTATGGTAACCTCCCCGAACAGCACGAAAGGACGGTGCCACGTATGAAAGCCCTTGTGACCGGTGCCACCGGCTTCGTCGGCAGTCACCTCGTCGATCTGCTTCTCGACGAGGGCCTGGACGTGGTCGCTCAAGTCCGTGAGACCAGCCGGCTGACCTGGCTGGAAGGCCTGGATGTCGAACTCCGCACGGCGGACCTTCGCGACCGCGACACGCTGCCGGATCTGGTGGAGGACGCCGACCTCGTTTTCCACGTCGCTGCCCTGCTTCGCGGCCGGACCGAACAGGAATACAACGAGGTCAATCTGGAAGGCACGCGGAACCTGCTCGACGCCGTCGAGCGGTCCGGGCCGGAGAACGCCCGGTTTGTCTTCGTGAGCACACTGGCGGCCGTCGGCCCCAACTCGGATACGCAGCCGGTGGACGAGGCGACTCCGGCCCGCCCGATCAACTACTACGGGTCGAGCAAACTCGCCGCCGAGCGGCTGGTCCTCGACGCCGGAGAGCGGATGCCGGTCACGATCGTGCGGCCCCCAGCCGTCTACGGCCCCCGGGACGAGACCTTCCGCCCCCTGTTCGGGATGGCCCGGCGGCTCGGGATCGCCCCGGTCATCGGCGACCCACAGAAGCAACTGACGCTGGTCCACGTGGACGACCTCGTCCAGTGCCTGTGGCTGGCGGCGACCGAGGAGTCGGCCCTGGGGCAGGCCTATTTCGTCGGCAGCGGAACGCACGCCTGGGTGGATGTCATCTCTGCCCTGGAGGCCGGGCTGGGCCAACGCGTTCGCCCGGTGCGAATCCCCAACATTATTGCCCGCCTCTTCGGCGAGTTTGGCGAGTTGAAATGGACGCTCACGGGCAAGTCACAGGTCATCTGCCGCCGCAAAATCCGCGACCTGCTTCAGCCGAGATGGACCTGTTCGTGGCAGAAGGCGAAAGACCAGCTCGGATACGCTCCCGCAGTTGACCTGGCCGACGGAATGCGATCGACCCTGGAATGGTACACCGAAAACGGCTGGATCAAGCCGCCGAAAGGGAGCCGGGCCGACTGAGCATCACCCCGTCCGGGCGAGAGCCGCCCGGGAACAGCCGGTTCACTGCCCGGCCAGTTCGCCCGAGATTTCGCTGAGCTCGGCGAGCATATCTTGTGACCGGGCGATGTGGGGTATCTTGTGCTGGCCGCCGAGGGCGTCGTTCTGTTGTGCCCAATTGTAAAAGGTGCCGGGGTGCATCGGCTCGACCACCGGGCCGAACATGCTTACGTCGCCTTTTCGGTGTGCCGCATAATCGAGATTCTGCTTGGCCAGCGCCCGGTCCAGTTCCTCGCCGAACCGGTCGAGGGGCGGCTCATCCCCATCGAACTCGACCAGCCACAGGTGCCGGCCGCAGGGCTCGCCGGGCGGCGGGGATTGCCCGCCCACGGTAAACTCGGCCACCCCGGCCCCGAGCGCCCGGCAAGCGGCCGACATGGCCTGTTCCACCTCGTGGACGATTACGTGCTCACCGAACATGCTGAGAGTCAGGTGGGTCCGTCCGACCACCCTGAGTTTGGGCGGATCGAGCGTGGTGAAGCGGACGATGTCGCCGATGTCGTAGGCCCAGATGCCCGACGCGGTGGTGAGAAGCAGTGCGTAATCGACGTTTGGCTCGATCTGGTCCAGGGTGAGCCGCGTCGGACGGTCCTTCTCAATCTCGTCCGTCGGCACGAACTCGTAAAACGCGGTGGTGTCGACTTCGAGCTGCATACTCGTGTCGTCCTGTACGCTCTGGACGGCGGTCAGGCCGCCCTCGGAGGACGAGTAGGTGTCGATGAATGAGACCGGCCGGCCGATCACCTCCTCGAACCGGGACCGGTACGTATCGAAAGCGGTGCCGAAGTTGATGACCGCCCGGAGGTCGGGCCAGACATCGGCCATCGTTCTGACGGAGGAGCCGCGTTTGTGTCGGGCCGTCTCGATGAGCCGATGGAACAGGGCGAGCACCCACGAGGACTGCCCCGCGATGGCGCTGACCGGGGTATCGAGATGTCGCTCACAGATCACTTCGACTCGTTCCTCCCAGTCATCGATGGCGGCGATGTCGGGCGCAGGCAGCCGGCGGCGACGGGCGAACCGCGGGATGCTGGCCGCGTTGATCCCGCTGGAGTATCCGATCTTGCAGGGGCCGCGGTCTTCCAGCCTCGTGCTTCCCCCGAAGTACAGCACGTTCCCGCCGGTCATCACGCCGTCGCCGGCCTGCCGCTCGCACAAACCGATCAGAGTGGCCCCCGACCGGAAATTTCTCCGGATCGCCTCGGACGAGAGCGGGAGCATCTTGGTAGCACCGTCGGTCGTCCCC
>PUPC01000370.1 GCA_003553185.1 Planctomycetota bacterium
CGTTGTCGCCCATCTCGAGCGGCCTACCCGGGAATCGTTCGGGGAGATCACCCTGTTCCCATATTTGGCCTTGCTCCCGGCGGGGTTTGGCAAGCCGGCACGTCACCGCGCCGCTGGTGGGCTCTTACCCCACCGTTTCACCCTTACCCTTTCGGCCGAGCCCTGGCGGGCCGACGGACTTGGGGGCGGTTTGTTTTCTGTGCCACTTTCCCGGGGCTTACGCCCGGTGGGTGTTACCCACCGCCGTGATCCCTGGAGCCCGGACTTTCCTCCCGCGCCACACGCGCGAGCGATCACCCGGCCGCCTGCATCCGACTGTCAAGGATCATCTATAATCAATGTACCAATCCCCGCCCGAACCGTCAAGCATTTTGCCATACCGGAACCGGGCACGACTAACTTGACGTAGCGGGAGGCGGAACGGTATCATCCACCAACTCGTCAGAAACAATCAGCGGGAAGGATAAACAGAATGTCCCAACTTGTTCGGTTCAGCGTCTCGATGGATTCGGAACTCCTCGATAATTTCGATGCGCTCGCCAAACGTCGCGGGGCAGCCAACCGGTCGGAAGCGATCCGCGACCTGATCCGCGATGCACTCGTCGAGGAGGACTGGAAGTCCGGCAAAGGGGAAGCAATGGCTGCTGTGGTCATCGTGTATGACCACCACTCTCGGGATATCAATAACCGTCTCAATGGTATACAGCACGAGAATCCGGGCGCAGTAGTGTCGTCCCTCCATATCCACATGGATGAGCACCGGTGCATGGAGATCATCGTGCTGCGGGGAGAGCGCGAACTGTTGAGCCAGCTCGCGTACCGGATTGTCGGAACACGGGGCGTAATCCACGGACGCATGTTGACCAGCACCACGGGGAAGGGGCTCTCGTGAACGAGGCGGCCGCCGTAATCCAACTCGACCATCTGACCAAGCGTTATGGATCGATCACCGCCATCGACGCCGTGACGCTTGATGTAGAGCCAGGCGCCGTGGGATTGCTCGGCCCGAATGGAGCCGGGAAGACGACGCTGATAAGCTTGCTTCTGGGCCAGACACCCATCACCAGCGGGTCCGGTACCGTCCTCGGTCTCGACATCCGCAAGCAGCGGCGGGCGGTGCGGCAGCACACCGGGTTTGTCCCGGAGACAGATTGCTTTATACCCGGGATGAGCGGCGTGGGCTACGTGGTCTTTGCCGGGCAGTTGGCCGGGATGGGCGCCGCCTCGGCGATGCAGCGAGCGCACGAGATGCTCGATCTGGTCGAACTGGAAGATGAACGGTACAGGCCGGTGGAAACCTATTCGGTGGGAATGAAACAGCGGGTCAAGCTCGCCCAGGCACTGGTACACGATCCCGACCTGGTCTTCCTTGACGAGCCGACAAACGGAATGGACCCTCGAGGCAGGCAGTTGATGCTGGACCTGTTGCAGGACCTGCCTCGGGCCGGCGTCTCCGTGCTGCTCTCCAGCCACCTCTTGCCGGATGTGGAAGAAGTGTGCGAGCGTGTAATTGTGCTCAGCCGGGGCCGGGTGCTAGCGCGCGGACGCATCGAGGACATGAGCAAGCCGTCGGAGACGCGGTACAGCGCCCGAGTGACCGGCGACGTCCGCGCCTTCTGCGAAGCGTTGCAGCGTGCGGGCGTAACGGTCAACGACGATGAACCGGGACGGCTCGACCTCGAGCTGCCGGCGGCCAATCGCTCCGACCTCGTGTTCCGGGCCGCTGTCGACACGGACGTTCGCCTCCGAGAATTTCGGCCGCACAGAAGCTCTCTCGAACAGGCATTTCTCGACGCACTGAAAGCCCAGGGCAGGGTTGGACCGACGCCCGTTAATTCCTCCGAAGGAGTGGCCGATGCCCATCCGACGTAGAGAATATCGCCGGTGGGAAGGCGAACTGGGTGACCGCCGCCCGAGTTGGTTCGCCATCCTGCAGAACGGACTGCGCCTGGGATTGAAGCAGAAACACGCCACGCTCGTATTGTGGGCGGGCATTCCGGCTGCTCTGTTGGCCGGCCTCATCTTCTATCTGCTTGTGGTGGTGGGAAGGGGCGGCGAGGGAGCGGGTGAAGCGGGCCGATATCTCGGCGGCCTGCTCCAGATCCTGGCCCTGCACGGTGTAGGTGCACCCAGTCTGGTCGAGATGACCGTGCCCGTGTGGCACCTCGTGTTCTTTCGGCTGGTCAACTACCAGCTTCTGCTGGTCGTTGTCGTGCATGCTAAGTTTTCGGCGGACCTCATTGCCGGGGATCTTCGGACTCGCGCCTTGCCGATCTATTTTTCCAAGCCGATCACCCCGGCGACCTATCTGCTGGGCAAGTGGATGGTGGCGTTCCTGCTCGCCAGCGCGGTCATACTGGTGCCCAACCTGCTCGCCTACACTGCCGGCGTGCTGGTGTCTGATACGTTCGTTCGGCTGCGAGAAACTGCCGGCCTGTTCCTGCGCCTGGTCGCCCTGTCGGTGGGCATTGCCGGTGTGAGCGGCTTGGTTGTGCTTGCCATCTCGGCCCTGATCCGAGACCGTCGTGCGGTCGCAGTGGCCTGGGTCGCCCTGATATTGGTGGCCAGTCTGGCCCAGGGGGTGTTCGACGAGAACTCGCCCGGCGGTATCGCCACCGGGCCGGTGGGAGCGGTCTCGCTCTACCGAAACGCAATGCGGTTCAGTTACTGGATTCTTGATCTGGACCGAGTCATCGACGAGACCGGCCAACGCCGCCTGCTGTCGGGAATGGCGGGCAGCGATGTCTATGGTACGGGCACGGGGGGGGCACTGGTGGTACTCGGCGGGCTGACCGCGCTGGCCCTGATAGTTTGTCTGAAGCGCGTCCATCGATTCCAGGTGGCCGCGACAAGCGCATAGGGATAATTGTGGCCGTTGTGATCGAATTAGAGCAACTGTCAAAATGGTATGGCGAGGTGATGGGCCTCAATAACGTGACCGCGTCGATACCGAGCGGCATCACCGGCCTGCTCGGCCAAAACGGCGCGGGCAAGACGACGCTCCTGGCCCTGGCAACCGGCCAACTCCGGCCCAGCCGGGGCGAGATACGGGTGTTCGGCCAGCGGCCGTGGAACAACACCGCTCTCCTGTCGCGGATTGGCTACTGCCCGGAGGGCGACTCTTTCTGGCCCGGGCTTTCCGGCCGGAAGTTCGTCCGCATGCTGGCCCGGCTCAGCGGTATGACTGACCGCCAAGCGTGCCGGGCGGCGGACTGGGCCATCGAGCAGGTGGGTATGACCGAGCACAAGGGCCGGCGAATCGCGGAGTACTCGCGAGGCATGCGACAGCGAACGAAGATCGCCCAGGCCTTGGTCCACGATCCGGAACTCCTGATCCTGGACGAGCCGCTGTCGGGTACCGACCCCGTTGTTCGCGCAGAGCTTATCAACCTGTTCAAGCGGATGGCCGAGGAGGGGAAGACGGTGATCGTGTCCAGCCACGTCCTGCACGAGGTGGCGGCGATGACCGAGAACATCCTGCTCATTGATCACGGTCAGTTGGTCGCAGACGGCAACATCCACGAGGTCCGTTCGCTGCTTGAGGGCCGCCGGCAGCGGATCGCAATCGGCACCCCGGCCGGCCGAAAACTGGCCACGCTGCTCGCCCCGAAGGAATACATTATCTCGCTTGCCATCCAGGAAGACGGCGGACTGTTGCTCCACACCAGCGATCCGGAACGGCTGCAGCAAGAGTTGCCCCGGATACTGCTCGACAATGATATCCCGTGCTCGGAAATGGCATCGCCCGACGACAATATCCGGGCCGTGTTCGGCTATCTTACCAGGCGACCTGAATGAATAACGACAAAGGCAACGTCATTGGAGGAACAGGCCCTTCCGGCAGGTGGTCGCCGTGGAGCGCACTGGCGCTTTTTTCGGTACGCCAGACACTTCGGAGTCGCCGGGCCGTGCTGGTCTATCTTCTTCTCGCCCTCCCTCCACTCGTTGGTGTCATCACTGTCAACACCGCGCCGATAAGCGATCCGATGACCACTGCACAGATTTATTGGGGCCTGACCTTGCTGATGATGTTGACCGCCTCGCTCCCGCTGGCTGCGATGCTCTCGTGCGGCCCGCTCGTCTCGAACGAGGTGTCGGACGGCACACTGGTCTATCTGCTGACCCGTCGGTTGTCGCGCCAGTCGGTCCTGCTGGCCAAGTTTCTCGGTGCGGTGTCCTCGCTGGTCGCGGTGGCCGTCCTGTCGCAAACGTTCCTGTTCCTGGCTTTTGTACTCGGGCAGTATGCGATGACGGGAGGAGAGCTCGGAGCGGCCTTACTTGGCGGGTTCGTTGTTGTCGCGGTGGGCACAGTTGTGTTCGCGGCAGTATTCAACATGATAAGCATGATATTTCGCAAACCGCTGTCCGTGGGAGTCGGGTTCCTGATCGTAACCGAATGGATATTCCTGACCCTGCCGGTCGGCATCCGGCGGTTAACGGTCGGCTATCACCTCCGGTCATTGCTGAACGGCATTACCGACTCCCCCGCACTGGGGGAACTGCTCACGGAGCGAGCGGGCGACGGGCTGTGGCCTGCCGGAGCTTCCGGAGCCGTCCTCGTCGCAATCGTGGCGGTGGCGTTGACCACGTCGGCGATTATTATGATGTGTCGGGAGTTTACCCAGGCCCGAGAGGAAGAGCGATAAGGACGTAAGGAGGCAGCGAGTGGACCTTTTCGAAGCAGCCGAAGCCCGGAAGAGACGCGAGCCCGAAGGGGGGGGGCAGGGCGGCCCTGACGTGCTGACCATCTCCCAGCTGACGAGCCGGATCAAGCGGGCGCTGGAGGAGGGCTTCCCGAGCGTCGCGGTTGTCGGCCAGATATCCAATCTCACGGTCGCGCGCTCTGGTCACGTGTACCTGACACTTAAAGACGAGAACGCCGAGATTGGCGGCGTAATCTGGCGCGGCACTGCGGCGGGCATCCCGTTTGACCTCGAGGACGGCCAGGAAGTGGTGGTCCACGGGCGGCTGGCCGTTTACGAGAAACGCGGCCGATATCAGATC
>PUPC01000293.1 GCA_003553185.1 Planctomycetota bacterium
CAGTGCAGAAGTCGTCTTTCGCTGTGCCAAGCTGCGAGCGCAGTGCGGGACAGACGAATCTCTGTACGAGCAGTTGAAGGATTCGGAGCTCGCACGAAACGTGCTGGAACCGCCCGCTGGAAAGATGCAGCGTTACTACTGGCGTCTGGCAAAAATCGCACTCGGCGAAGGCGAATATCGAAACGCATTGAAATATATCCGCCTGTATAACCAAACGGACAGAGTGCGTACCTTGCCAAAAACCGCCTTCCTGCTGCTCGCTGTGCCCGTGCGCACCGTACTGCAGGCAATCGGGATTGTCAAATGGGTCGAACGAGCCTTTCAAGGGAAATGAGACAAGGTGATCGAGCAGGAAGGCAGCAATACCGGGGACATCCCCGGGCAAACTAAGAGATCTTCGTAATGCGGACCGGAACGCGCGTCCTGATCAATGCCATTTCGAAATGGTTGTCAGTTGGCGCCCGGGGTCTGTCCGCTCTGGTCCTGATTCCTTTTCTTCTTTCGGAATTGGGGAAAGACGGGTACGGCCTGACGGCGCTGCTGTTGGCCCTGATCGGGCTGGGGCGGATTCTCGACCTGGGGCTGCGTAACGCGACGTCGAAGTTGCTGGCCGATCAGGTCGCCCTGGGCGACAAAGCGAAGTTCAACGAGCTGGCCAGCACGTCACTGGCGGCGTTCGTGTGTCTTGGCGGTCTGGGGGGGCTGTTGTGCGCGGTGTTGGCCGGGCCGATCGTCGGCTGGATGAGGGTGCCGGACCACCTGACGGCGGAGGCAGTCTTTCTCGTCCGATGGTTCGGCGGGACGCTGGTGTTTTTGCAGGTTGTGCAGCCAATGTTCGCGGCCGTGCTGGAGAGCCGAAACCGGTTTGATCTGTTCACCGGGGTCGTCGCGGTGGCGGCCCTGTTCGAGATGGGCGCCGTGCTGCTCGTGGTCGGTGTGGCGCGGGCGGGAATTTATGGCTGGGCTTCGGTGATGGCTGCGTCGATGGCCGGGTCGGTGGTGGCCCTGGCGGTGCTGGCCCGCCGTACGTGCCCCGGACTGCGGCTGAGCCGCCACCTCGTTCGGCTTCCGGCTCTGTTCAACACGCTCAAGCTGTCAGGCCAGGTGTTCCTCCTGCAGTTGAATCAGCTGGTGAGCATTCATTCGGACCCGTTCGTCCTGAGCCGCTTCCTCGGGCCGGCCGCCCTCGCGGTCTATACGCCGGCGACCAATCTGAAGATATTCGGGATGGCCATAGCGGGCGTCCTCTCGAACCAGCTTCATCCGCTGGCCGCGGGGGCGAGCGCGACCGGGAACCTGGCCGACCTGCGGGCGGTGTTATATCGCGGCACCCGATATACGTTCCTGATGGGGATCCCGGCGGCCGTTTTTCTCGGCGTGTTCTCCGGGCCGATTACCCGCATCTGGCTGGGCGACTCGCTCGGCGAGGGCTACCGGACCGCAGCCAACGTCCTCCTGTGCTGGTCGATTATCAGCTTATTCAGCTACGCGATGGGATCGCAATGGCCGGTGCTTCTGGGTACGCAGCGGCTGAGGTTCGTGGTCGTTTTCCGGACGGTGACGGGGATGCTGAACCTTCTGCTCTCCATAGTTCTCGTCGGTTACACCTCGCTCGGAGTCATCGGGGCGCTCATCCCAACGATCATCATCGAGGCGGTCCGCCTGCCCGTCTTCTCGGCCTATACGGCCTGGGTCTGCGAAAGTTCGCTATCGGCCTATGTTCGCCGGTCTCACGCGAAGCCAATGCTGGTGCTGGTAGCTTTTCTGGCTTTGGCGGGTGCCGTCCGTGCCCTGTTTCCGATCCGAACCCTGTGGATGCTCCTTATCAGCGCTGCCCTGCTCGGCCTCTGGTGGGCCGTTTTGACCTGGATGATCGGTTTCACTGCGGAGGACCGCGCGCAATTCCGGCGGCTTTTCGACAAAGGCCGGGGCCTGCTCCAAAACACTCGCTATGCAGAACCGAAGGACGGCGAACATCAGTGACAGCCGCAGAAAAACAGCGCCCGCCGGTCGTCCGTGACATCGCCCAGAAGGGACTTTGCATCTGTTGCGGCTCCTACTGGTGGGGTAACGTCTGGCCATCGGATTGCGATAATGGTACCATAACCCCGTTCGCGGATTACGGCATACGCCACCAGCGGCCGTTCCACAGTCCGGTCGGAGCAGACATCGATGCGAATCCTGATGCTCAACTACGAGTTCCCGCCGATCGGCGGCGGGGCGGGGAATGCGAACCAGCGGATGCTGGAACAGTTGGCGAGCCGGGCAGGGTTTGATGTCGATCTGGTCACGTCATCGCCCGAGCATTCCTTCGATACAGATCAGTTCGCCGAGACCATCCGAATATTCAAGCTGAACGTGAAGAAACGGGAGGTCCACCATTGGCGGATGAGCGAGATTGTTCGTTGGACCTGGAAGGCGTACCATTTCGCCCGCCGGCGAGTGCGAGAGACCCATTACGACCTCTGCCATTGCTGGTCCGGCTGGCCCGCCGGCATTGTCGGCTATATGCTTCGCAAGAAACTCCCCTATATCGTGGCCCTGCGCGGCAGCGATGTGCCAGGATCGAATCCGCGCCTTGAGCGACTTGATAAATATCTGATCCCTTTCGTTTCGCGTCGCGTTTGGACGGCAGCTCAAAGGGTCACAACACTCAGCAATTACTCTACAAACATTGCTCGCCATACACTTGATTGTGATTTTCGAATCATCCGAAATGGAATTGATATAGAGCAGTTTTCGCCTGTGGCCAATTCTGGCCGGACCGCTGACGACGGCCTGCGTTTACTGACTGTCAGCCGTCTATCGCCGAACAAAGGCACCGAATACATTGTTCGAGCGATGAAGCTGCTGACGCAGCGGGACCTCAGCCGCGATGTCCACCTAACAATCGTTGGAAGCGGGGCCCAGGAGCGGGAGTTGAGAACGCTCGTCGATGAGCTCGGGATAGGCAGCCGGATCCAATTTACAGGTTCTCTTCCCCATGAGCAACTGCCCGACGTGTATCGGAGACATGATGTTTTCCTGCTTGCGTCTTTGCACGAGGCCGCCCCAAACGTCATCTTGGAGGCGATGGCGTCCGGCTTGGCCATTGTGACGACCCGGACCGGTGCAGCCGAGCTGATCGACGGCAATGGGCTGACTGTGGCGAAACGTGATGCGGCCGACATCGCCGACAAGATCGAAAAACTGGCGTCTGACTCGAACCTGCTCGCCAGTTTCAAGCGGCGGTCGGTCGAGATCGCCGAAACTCGGACATGGGCCGACTGCTGTGACGATTATGTAGCGTTGTACCGGGAGGTTGTGGGTCAGACCTCGGAGGAAAGATGTGCGGATTCACCCGCTGATGCCGGACATCGGGGCCCGGGCGACAGGGCGTAGACGATACCGCCGACCGCGTTCATAATCAGCATTGCGATCCCGCTGACGAGACCGAAGGCCAGTGCTTCCGGGTGTGTCATCCCGACCTGGGTGTAAAACAAGACCGAGCTCGCCTCTCTGACTCCCGTGCCGAAGATGGTGATCGGTATCATCATCAGTGCCTGGCGGAGCGGCTGGAACACCACAAAATAAATGAACGGAATATCGATGCCAAGGGACTTGGCGAGAATGAGCGCAATAATGATGGTCAGGGCGTGGAATAGAACCGACAACACGAACCCGATTGCCAATTCCCTGTTGCCACGACGGAATCCGAGGATCGATTCGTGCAGGGAGTCGAACCGGCCCAGTAGAGCCGCCAGGCGAGGCCGCCCCGCCCCGAAGCCGTTCAGCCAGTTGGACCAAACGCCCCACGTGTAGAATACGAGCGCCGATCCAACAATCAGTATCCACAGTATGACGACTCCGGTAAGCGCTCCTGTCCCCCGGACTCGATCGTACGCCACGATGCAGCCGACAGTCGTCAGCAACACCAGGGCGACCATCCCGACCGCTCGTTCCAGCACAACGGAGACGAAGCTGTCGGCAAGCCCTGCTTCGGAACGGGCCACGTGCAGGGCGCGGACCGCATCGCCCCCCACGCTGGTGGGCAGGAAGGTGTTGAAGAAGGATCCGATGAATCCCAACTGCAGGGAACGAAGTACCGTCATCCGAACGCCTCTGGCGGCGAGGAGCACTTGCCACCGAACGGCCACGATAAGCCGGGCAACGAGCATCAGGGCCAGCGCCGATCCGAACCAAACGAGCCGGACCTCGACAAGACGCCGGCCCAGTTCCGAAACGTCGATGGTGAGGAAGAGGTATAGGAGCAGCCCGGAACTGACCGCGATTTTGAGCAGCCGCATCCATCCCTTACGCGATATCCCCATCAGGACCGCCCCTTCCCGTCCGCCGTCTGATTCCCGTTGACGGCGAAAGCGTCGGCCTCGAAGGCGAGACGATACTGGCGGCGGGTGAGCAAGTGTGTTGTGAGGGATTCACAGATCGCTTCGAGGGGATGCCAGCAGATGTCCGAGGGGCCTGCGGGCCACGAGTGTGAACGCATATCAGTTCGGGTAATCACGAAGAGCCGGGACAGCCATCTTTCTGTCTCGGGACAGCGCCCGAACGCCTGTTCGATGTGTTCGGAGTGCATTCTGCGCATGGCCAATGGCGCGATGACCATAAAAAAAGACCTGCATAAAGTAAAGGCCCGTCGCTCGCACCATCGTCGGTTGCCCGGACTCCGTTTTCTCGAGGCAACTCAAGGGTAAGTCACCGACCGCACACTAATACGCAGGGTTACCAGTAGAACATGATGCCCTGCGGGCAGGTGTAGCGGTGTTCGGCGTCTTCCCGATAGACCCTCTGGACACGCCCGCCGACGGTCATCACGTGTGCGAAATTGCCGTGTGAGGAGAACTCCTCCTCGTCCGAGAGCCAGTCGACGAGGATGACGGCGTCGTCGCTTGCGTGCCGGACGCTGTGTATCGGCGGAGGTGGGTCTGCTGCAGGTGGAACATGGCCGTCTGGGGGATCGGAGATCGTCCTGTTGCCCAAGTAGAGATATCCGATGC
>PUPC01000362.1 GCA_003553185.1 Planctomycetota bacterium
GCCAGATGGTTCCATAGTTGTTGCCACCCAGGACCCGGAGCGTAATTTCGGAGTAATACACTTCGGGCGAGTCCCAACTCGCCTTCATGTGGGTCAGATAGACCGTTTCGCCTGTTTCGTTACGGAACTGGAATTGCACACGGTCCTGCCAATTGCCCTGCCGGCTCAAGTATCGGAGCCCATCCTGATACCCCGGTTCTTCCTCCCGTTCCGGATGGTTTGATCGCAGGCCGACGAATCGGATCGACTGTGCGTCGTTATTCCAGAGAACGCGCACGGTGACACGCTTGAGGTCGGTGTCGCCGGACACGGCGGGCCCACCGGGGTCGTTCACCGAGACAGCTTCGACATCAGCTCGGACACGGTAGCCGTCGAATTGCGATAGTGTCCGGCCCTGGCTGTCAACCGGCGGTTTGGCGTTCAAACCGTCGTAGTAATCGATATCGTCGAAATCCGCCGAAAGGGTTTCTTCCATCAGACCTTGCCCCAGGCCGATTGCTGTGCGGGTGGCGGCCAGATGGGCGTTGTCCTCGAGCGATTGCTTGAGCATCGCCATCATCGGAGGAGCAGCAATCGCAATCACCACGAGGAGCAAGACCATCTCCATGAGGGAAAAACCGGCCTTGGGATTATTGTTGAATGGACGCCGCATTCCTGCCTCGGCCTACCTCAGAAGGTAACTGGGGCGCTGATATCACGCCCTTCAGCAAAAGTATCGGCTGTTATCGTTGCGAATTCAGACGGGTACCAGTACGAGAATCCAGCCGGCAGGATTATGGCTCCGGCGCGGTCAGGACCTGTACACTGCCGACCTTCGACGAGTTATGGAAGAAGTCTATAGTGAGTTCGGCCTCACTCATATTAACCAGCCCCCCGCTTGGTTGATGTCCCTGGCGTTGGCGAAATTGCCCCAGCGTCATTTCGGCCGTGTGGTGGGCCGGGATATCGACAAAACTCGCCGAGTTGAGCTGCCTGGTCTCGCCGCTTCCGAAACGCTGCTGGCCGCTGTCCTGCAGATAGTCCCAGACGATTCCATAGGATTGCCCTTGAAGTACCGATACGTCGATTGCCTCGAAGTATGCCTCGGGGGCCCCCCACGTCACACGAACCTGGTTGAACCGGACCGTCTCCTCAGATGTGTTCATTATCAAGAACTGTGTCTGCCAGTGGTGTTGTGTTTTGCGCGAGCCGTTGACATAAGTCAGCCCCTCAGTCAACCCGTCATCGGATTCCGTCAGCAGCCGACACCGGACCTGGCGAGTCGCTTGTCCCACCGCCGACATGGCGACCCAATCTTCGCCGTCTTGAACGACTTCAAAGGTGCCGCCCGCAAGAGAAATCGGATGGGATGTCCCGCCCCCCTGGAGAACGGCCCACTCGATGCCTGCGTCAGCGAGCAGTTCCGCCTGAACTTCGTGGGACCGGCCGACGGCCTCGTGACTTCCCAGCTGGATGGTCCCCATCAACGCCGCGCCCAGAAAACCGACGATGACAATGACGGCGACGGCAACAATGGCGGCGCTGCCCCGTCGAGGCGGGCGGTTTCGCAGGATCATCATCACTCGTCCTCCCAGCTTTCATATGCGGAGCGAAACGAACGCGGGAACATCTCTGTACGCAGTCGAACTTCCAGTCCGTTCTTCACGACGGCAATCTCGGCGGCGATCCGATGCACCTGCACAGGGTCGGTGGTAAGCGAACCGTCGGCCTTGAAATATGAAAAGCTGAGCACGGTAACGTCGTGGGCGATCGGGGTTGAGTTACGGACGACGGTCGTTCCGTTGAGGGCGAAGGTGCGCTCGGTCCCGTCGACCCGGAATGAGATTGCTGTCTCCGAGATGGCAGTGATGTCGTCCGGCCCGGCCACCCGCCGTAATTCAGCGGCGAGACGACGAAGAACGTAGTCGGCCTCGGCGACGGCATCCGATCTCGACCGTCCGGCACGGTATGCCCGCCCCCCCTCGACGACAACTCCTGTTCCGACGCCCGCCACAATCCCCATCACGCTCAGGACTACGGCGAGTTCGATCAGCGTGTGGCCGCAGTTTGTTTTCCAACGAGGTGACACATTCATTCCTCTTTTACCAGACCGGTCTGGGCGTAAACTGTGATGGTTCTGGTCTGTCCGCCTGCGGACAGGATGACCGAGCCATTGCTGTGCAGCGGGACGCCGGAACCGTTATACGGCTGTCCCAGGCGATCAAATTCGACCTCCGCCCGCCCGCCGAAATCTACCGAGTGCAAAACAATTCCTGGGTAGTCCCCCTGGTCGAGGTGGACTTCCAACCGGCTGTTGCCGGTTTCGGGATCAGCGACGTCGATTCGGTTCCCCGGCCCGCTCCCGACTGTCCCTTCGATCTGGACCAGATAGCGGTTGTCGGCAGAAAAAAAGGTTACCCACGTCCTCCGCCTGGTTGTCATTGCCAGCTCACGGGCGAAGCGGATATGGCTCGCCAGGCGTGAGGAGGCAACGCCTGTGCGGCGTTCGGCCTGATTAATAAATGCGGGGATTGCGGTAACCGCGAGGATCGACAGGATGACCGTCACCACGATCAGTTCTATCAGCGAGAAGCCCGCCCGGTTCTTTCTGGGATATCGCATAGGTCTTGCTCCCGCACCGGTGGCTTCCGATTACCGCACAATAGAACGAGGGAGCCGAGATAACGGGCTGCCGCGTGCCCGGTAATGTGGCGAAGGGTACCCCCCATTGGAGGGCACCCCAGGCCGGTCGTCTTGCGGCCGGCTTACTGCCCGTGTTCCGAGCAGGTCACCACGCCGGTGCTGCTGTCGTATGTGTAGGTCCCGCCGCTGGGGCATGTGGGCACAATCCCGTCGGCGTACAAGTCCGAATTGTCGTACGTCTCGGGGAAGGCCGCGTTGCCATCGGCGGCTGCGGCCGCGTAATACATCGAGCAGGCCGACTTGATGGCTGCACGGTTGGCGCTGCACGTGTTGGTCTCGGCCGTGGTACTCAGGTCCACGTACTTGGGGATCGCCACTGCGGCGAGAATGCCCAGGATCACGATCACCGACACCAACTCGATCAGCGTGAAGCCCTTTCGCCTCTTACTTGCCAACATCCTGACCTCCTTTCATCTGCTCCCCCGTGAACAATCAAAACAATCCTCACCCGGTTCTCCGAGTGTTCTTATGGGCCGGCGCTCATGACCTGCATCATGTCCCACATTGGGAGGAACACGGCAAGAGCCATGAACAGCAGCCCCACGCCCAACACGAGCGTGATGATTGGTTCGAGAGCGTGTGTCAAACGAGCGATTTCTGCCTTGGTTTCACGGTCATAATGTTCGCCGACCGCTCGCATCATGTCGCCCATAGCTCCGGTCTTTTCCCCGACGGCGATCATGTGTTTGACCAACGGCGGAAAGCCGGTCTCATTCTCAAGAGCGGTTGCCAGCGTGCTGCCTTCCTGGACGGCGGTTCGAACCGCGTCGATCTCATTTGAGATATGCCGGTTGCCTATCGTCCTGGATATCACTTGCAGTTCCTTCAATATCGGCAAACCGCTCTCACTTAATGTGCCGAACACGTGAGCAAGGCGAGCCATGCTCGCTTTCATAATAATCGACCCAGCCAGGGGCAGGTTTAGGAGCAATTTGTGAAATGTCAGCTTCCCGATCGGAGTCCGGATATACCAGATTCCACAAGCCACCAATCCGGCTGTCAGCAATAAGGCGAGATGCCAGTAATTTTCTCGCACCGTGTTGATGCCCATCATCATCCGCGTAGGAAGCGGAAGTTCGGCCTCGAACCGGGCAAACATCCGGGCAAACGTGGGAATGACGAACGTGACAATGACAAAGAACGCGACCGTCATTGCCGCCATCACGGTGATTGGATAGCGAAGGGCGTCTTTTATTGTCTTGCGGGTTTCGGCCTCGTTCTCGAGCAGAAGGACCAGCCGGTCCATCACCTGGTCCAATACACCGCCGGTTTCCCCGGCCAGCACCGTCGACACATAAACCTCCGAGAACACCTTCGGATGCCGCGCCAGGGCCTGTGAGAGCGGTTTGCCCGTTTCCACGTCCTCCTTGATGCACTCGATGACTCGCCTGAGAGCGTCGCTCGTCGTTTGTTTGCCGATGGCTTCCAGACTCGACAGGAAGGGCAGACCGGCCTTGTAGAGCGTAACGAGCTGCCGGGTGAACATGATCACATCGGTGCTCGAAACGCGGCTTCCGCCGCCTCCCCCACCCTCCGTTGTGTTCTTGATTCGCGCGTCTCCCTTTTCCCGGTTGATGCTGACCGGGATCAGGCCCATTTGGGTCAGGCGTCTGGCGACGGCCACCGGAGATTCGTCCTCGACCATGTCGAGAACGACTTCTCCCGATGCCTTCCGCGCTTTGTAGCTGAAACGAGGCATGTGTAATCCCGTCAATCCACCTGTGTCACGCGGGTCACTTCTTCCAGCGTGGTAATCCCTGCGACGGCCTTCTCGATTCCATTTTCGTACAGGGTTCGAAGGCCGTTCTCTCGGGCCAGTTCATAGAGTTCCTTCGTCGATGCCTTCCGCAGGATCGCCTCCCGCAGGTCGTCGTTCATCGTCATAAGCTCAAAAATGCCTGTCCGCCCGCGGTACCCCGTACGGTGGCAGGCCATACAACCGCTTCCCCGATAGAAGGTAATTTCGTCACGGCGCTCGGCCAGCCCCGCCTCCTGAACCAGCCCGAGGGGCGGGTCATACGCCTCTTTGCAGCGGTTGCAGACAGTGCGGACAAGCCGTTGTGCCATGACTCCGGCAAGAGAAGCCGACACGAGAAACGGCTCAATGCCCATGTCGACCAGGCGGGTTACCGCTCCGGGCGCGTCATTGGTGTGCAACGTCGACAACACCAGATGCCCGGTCAGCGCGGCGTGGACTGCTGTTTCGGCGGTCTCTTTGTCGCGGACCTCGCCGACCATGATGACATCGGGGTCATGACGCAGGATCGCTCGGAGCCCGC
>PUPC01000252.1 GCA_003553185.1 Planctomycetota bacterium
AGGGCGAAACGTACACCGAGGCCGAGTTCGCCATCCCCGACGAATGGGCCACCGTCCGCGTCGAAATCGAGGACCGATACTGCCGCCGGGCCTGGACAACCCCCCTGTTCATCCAGCCGACCCCGCTCCACCCCCAAGACCGCTGACCCTCCCCGGCACCGGCCCGGCCTGCCCAACGGTGCCGCCAGCGGGGGCCAGCCGGTGCGTTCGTGTGGCCGCTGTAACGCAAGCCCTGCATCATCCAGCCCGGTGCAAAGAAGACAAGCCATTCGAAAACTGCTCGCCAAACCGGCAGCCGGCCGTCGGGCTCCGCAGACCGGAGGCAGACCAAGCGGTCCAATCGTAGGCGTAATAGACAGCCGCCGAACGAGTCGTAGCCGTGCTGGTCCACCACCACCACGCCGCCCTCCCGGTTCACTTGGATGACGCTGCCCGCTTGAACGACGCGCATCATTCTGTGTTTACCACCCCAATACAAGTTTTCGCACCCCATGCTCCCACGCCCATGGCAGAATTACAGTTGCCAACACGACCAAAGAAAAAACAATGATTAGCTTGAAGTGTTCGCGACTAACGGAACCTGGATTGCTCGCCCTGTAACCAATAACGCCGCAGACAAACGCGAAGATGCCGTAGACGGAGTTTATCAACGATGCGTAGTCTCCTGTAAACACCCCAAGCAGAGAGAATAGCAAGAGATACAATACGGTTCCGCTCGCCCAACACATAAAGACTCTCCACTCCAACCTTTTTACGTCGGAAGGCGAGCGAAGATACCACAGAAGTAAGACCACAACTCCGTTCATAATGCCCAGGGCAAACAGTAAAACTTGGGGAAATCCTATTTCCACATCTCACCCCACGCATGCACATAGACACCTGTGTCGTAAAAGGTATAAAACACTGTTATTCGCATCATACCATTTCCTCTTGGCTGGACCACGCGGCCGCTTTTACAATATTCCAGTACTCGGTACGGAGTCCTGTACATAGGTGCTGCCACTGCTAACAGGAACCCGATCCGCTGTTCGATGGCGCTCATAATCCAGTCGATGCGTTTGTGGACGAGTTGCGGCTCGGCGGCGGCGGCGGCATGTCGTCATATAACTGATCCACTATATCAGACATCGATTCGTAGTCATCGTTTCGCATCGCCTCGAGCATTTCCGACACCAACTCCCGTTGTCGGTCCTCGGACAACGGGTGACCGATTATTTTGTACAACTCAAGTGCCCGGACTAAGTGACTGGTAGCGTTAAAGGCTCTGTTATATTCAGGTAAGCCGGACTCCCGGGCGAGCCCCCCGAAGGTATATGTCCGGCCGTGCAAGAAACACCACCTTTCTTCCCGGGGTTCGGTTAGCAGCGAAAACCGGTCCGCCAACTCCGAGAAGGGCGTATCATGCTCGCGCGTTTCCGTTCTCCCACCAAAATCAGTACGCTGCGTTTTTGTCCGCCCGCTATTCAGATCTATGTAAAATCTGTGCCGGCGGATGACCGGGTCAATTACCGACACCACCATAAAACTTAAGAAAAGAACACCGATAGCTATCAGCACACCTATCAGCACCTTGTTGCGACGTTTCATAGTCATTCCTCCCGATCTCCGGCCACTCGGCTATTGAGCCCGTCGTAACAGGAGCGGGCGATGTTTGGTCCGTTGTGGCTGGCAGTTTCTTCGTCGATGCGGGCGCCTCCTCAATCTCAATGACGGATACATGTATTCGGCAGGGCCTGCTGAAGATCGCGCACCCCCGCATCGGAGACCTGCGTTCCGACAAGGTATAGTCGCCGCAGGTCTGCCAGATCTTTGAGATGGCCCAACCCCGCGTCGGTGACATTGGTTCCCGAGAGACCCAGTTGGCGCAGATTTGTCAGCCCCCCCAGGTGGGCCAGCCCTTCGTCCGTGACGTCGGTTCTAAAGAGGGAAAGTTCGTGTAGGTTCGCCAGCCCCTTCAGGTGGGCCAACCCCGCATCAGCGACCTGCGTATCACTAAGGATCAGGGTTCGGAGGTTCGTTAGACTCTTCAGGTGGACTAGCCCCGCATCAGCGACCTGCGTATCACTAAGGATCAGGGTTCGGAGGTCCGTTAGATTATTCAGGTGGACTAGCCCCGCATCTGTGACCTTCGTCCCAAAGAGCCGCAGTTCTTTCAAACTCGTCAGCGCTTTCAGATGGGCCAGGCCAGCGTCGGTAACTTGCGTATTCGAAAGATTCAATTCTCGCAGGTTTGTCAGTCCTTTCAGGTCGGCGAGCCCATCGTCCGTGACTTGGGTGCGCCTGAGGGCCAGTATTCGCAGACTCGTCAGGCCCTCCAGGTGGATAAGCCCAGCGTCCGTGACGTTGGTCCCCCCCAAGTTCAGTTCCCGCAGACTCGTCAGCTCCGCCAGGTGGGCGAGTCCGTCGTCCGTGACTTGGGTACCCCAGAGGGCCAATACCCGCAAATCCGTTAGCGCCGGCAGGTGGATAAGCCCAGCGTCCGTGACGTTGGTTCCCCCCAAGTCCAGTTCACGTAGATTCGTCAGCTCCGCCAGGTGGGCCAGGCCCGCGCCTGACACATTCGTACTCCTCAGGTTCAAATCTCGGAGATTCGCCAGCCCCGCCAGGTGAGCCAGCCCCGCGTCTGACACATTCGCCCTCCTCAGGTTCAAATCTTGGAGATTCGTCAACTCTTTCAGGTGTGCCAAGCCATCATCGGTGACCTCCGTTCTGCTGAGAGCCAGTATCCGTAGTTCTGGAAGTTCCTTCAAGGGAGCCAACGTTCCATCGTTAATGTCCCTGCCAGAAAACGCAAGAACTTCCAATTCTCTCAAGAGTTCCGGCTCTGCCAGATACGTATCGGCGTTGCTTCGCAGATACAAGCCCGGAATGTCTTTCGCGATCAGTTCGTGGGCGAGGTCCGCCGGGTGCGTTCCGGCCAACGGCTCAACCACCCACCAACGGCACGGGGGGATTGCCAACGGCTGGTCGGAGGGCGTGATTCCGATACGTGTGTTTGGGCCGATAGGGTGATGAACCCACACACGCAGGGACAGTTCGGAGTTGAATTCGCGGAGCGGCTCGACTTCCGGGTCGGACGGGGGCTCTGTCTCCGTCTCCCGTTCGAGTTCGGGCCTGCAGCCCGCATTCAGGACGATGGCGAGCACGGCCAAGCCAACGAACCCCGCGATTACGACCGCTACGTTTCTTCTTATCATCGGTTTTCCTTCCGAGTGCCGGTGAACGGGCATACTGCCGCCGGGCTTGCCGCCGTTTCCCGGTGGGCCGGTTGCTGGTCCTGGCGAGGTGGCGTCCCCGCCTACGGCGTCGCGTCCTTGCGCGCGGTGTACGACGGCGTAAACTGTTTTCTCATCACCACGTAGTATCCGATGTGCAGGAAGGCCCACACAAGTGACCACCACGCCTCCTGGGCGCTCTTGGGCAGAACATTCATGATGAAAACTCTGAACGTTATGACAGAGGAGAACTCAAGTACGTCCAATAACACAGGAGCCGTGTACCACGTCGCAACGAGCAAGACCACATAAATAACGGACGACAATTTCGCCTCGCGGCGAGCGGCACACCAAGCCGCAGCCGCAAGGAAAAGAAGGTTGCCCACGCACCATGCGAGAGTCAATCCGAAGAGCCAGCGCGAAGGAAACTCAAAAAAGGCAAAGTTGGCGGCGAGCCAGAAGACGGCTAATATATGCCACAGTGTAGTCAAACGAAAAGCTCGCCAGCTAAGTGCCTTTCGATCTGTCATTCCAGTGCCCCCATTATCGTTCCGGTAACTCGGCCTGATTCGCCCGCCAGTAGACGCCGCTCTGTGGCAACAATATCTCGTTAAGTTGGAAGGAGACAATCGATCGGACCCGCCGCCACCGCCACAGATGCCGGTCGTACAACGCGCCGTCCTTGAAGATGATGCGCAATACCCGACCGATCCCGGGCGCCCACCATACGATTTCCCATTCTCGTATGTCATAACCTATGAAACCTTCACTCATATAAACCGCGCATTGAAACGTGGCGTCGCCAATGCGTACCCGCTGCCGCCCGAGGTCGATGTCTCGCCAGTGCAAGTCGGCTTCGCCAGTGACATTGGCCGGCGAAGCGTCATCGACATTCTTGTGCATCAATCGCCAGGGTTCCGGTGTGACCCGCCGCGTCTGGATGACGTGGAGGGTTTCTTCCGGCTCATCGGCGGCAGAAACCAGAAGCATCAGCAAGGCGGGCCGTGTCATCAGGTGTCGCTGACCAATCAGTTGCGGATGCCCCCCGGGGATCTCTTTTCTAAGCAAGTCTTCTGTGGGCAACATCTGCAGTGAGAGAATCCGTTCGAACATCCCAGGATTCCCCATCAGAGTATACAGCACGTGATGGCCCTTGGACGGGGGTTCGCCATCTCGTTCGCTAATTTGATCGACCAGAATTCGGGCGAAATAGCCCCGCTCGGCCGGGGATAACGGGGCTTCAAAACAGTTGATCTCAGGGAATGTCAGGTCTGCATCGGGGACGATCTCAATCTCCGGGAACAGGGCCAGGAGCTCGTCCACCGGCAATGTCGATGCCGGGCCCGGCCGAGCCCAGAAGAGCAGGCCGAGCTGGAGGGCCAGCACTGGCGCTGTAATCATTGCGAACCGCCAGAACGGGTGACATCGCCGAAATCGATTCATAATCTTACCATGTCTCATCGCACCACTCCTCGCTCAATTGCGGTCACACCTATCCTCATAATCGAGAAACCCATTGCAGACCTCAGTTCGGCGGCGGCGGAATGTCGTCCCGCAACTGCCGCACTATATCGTCCATCGATTCGTAGTCATCGTTTCGCATCGCGTCAAGCATTTCAGCTTGCTGACTGTTGAACCTGTCCTGACATTAACCCTTGTGCGCCGCATCTGGAGCCGAGACGCCTACGGAGCCCTGCCAGGGCGCCCTTGGCCTAGTCACTCGTCTTAAAAATAATTTG
>PUPC01000353.1 GCA_003553185.1 Planctomycetota bacterium
CAGCGTCTTGCCGCATCCGTAATCGCCGGTGAGCAGGGCTCCGCCCTTACGTTCATAAACGGCGTAGCCGAGAGTCTCCAGCGCGCTCTGGTGCTCATCCGCCGGAAAAAGGTAGCGGGGGTCCGGTGAGTTTTCGAAGGGCTTCTCTTTCAGACCCCAGAATTCCTCGTACATGACCCCACCTTATCATATCCAAGCTCGCCCAGAACTCCTGCTGCGACAGCATTGCCAAGAGGATATTACCATTATTTCTACGAAAAGTACAAGAAAAAAAACGGAAAAACTTATTTTTACAAAAACTGCCAGCCGGCTCGGTACAGGCACAGGTGCGAGTTGTGGTATGCGCCCCCCGTAGATATAATCCCGCAGCGGTGAATGACACACCGCTCCGACGTTCGCCGGCGTGTTGTGTATGGTTTGACCTCGGGTAATCAGGCGAACCTCGAAACGGATCACGCGGAGCCGTGAACGAAGTTTTATCGGCCGTCTGCCCGCCGTCGGGCTTCTCAAGCTATCGCCTTCGGCTTTCACGTCGCCCAAGAGGAGAAGACAGGAATGAAGCGATATGCCCTGGGACTGGATTACGGAACGAACTCGTGCCGCTCGCTGATCGTGGATCTGGCCGACGGGCGGGAATTGACGGGCGCCGTATTTACATACCCGTCGGGCGAGGCCGGTGTTCTGTCGAACCCTCACGACCCGAACTGTGCCCGGCAGCATCCGCAGGACTATCTCGACGGGCTTGCGACGGTGACCGACGCGATCCGGCAGGCCCGAGATGTCGAGCCCGGGTTCGATCCGGCCGACATCGTCGGGATCGGTGTGGACACAACGGGCAGCACGCCGATGCCGGTCGACGCCGACGGGACACCGCTGGCAATGAAACCGGAGTTCCACGATGACCTGGATGCCATGGCCTGGCTCTGGAAGGATCACACCAGCCACGCCGAGGCGAGCGAGATCAGGCAACAGGCGGCGGATCTGCGCCCCCATTACCTCGACCAGTCCGGCGGAACATACTCGCCGGAATGGTTCTGGAGCAAAGTGCTGCACTGCCGTCGGGCAGCGCCCCGCGTCTTCGAGCACGCATACAGCTTCGTGGAATGCTGCGACTGGATTCCGGCGGTGCTGGCGGGAGATACGACTCCGGACCGCCTGGCGCGCGGCGTCTGTGCCGCCGGGCACAAGGCGATGTACAGCGCGGACTGGGGAGGGCTGCCCGACGCCGAGTTCCTGGAAAAGCTCGACCCGGCGCTGGCTGAACTCCGCCCCCGGCTCTACGATCGCGCGGCGACTTCTGACCGCCCGGCAGGTCGGCTCTCCGCTGCGTGGGCCGAGCAGCTCGGCCTGCAGCCGGGGATTGCCATCGCTGTCGGGGCGATAGATGCTCACATGGGAGCGGTGGGAGCGGGGATCACCGAGGGCACACTCGTCAAGATTCTCGGTACGAGCAGTTGCGATATGATGGTCCAGCCGACCGACGGCGAGATCACGGATATCCCCGGCGTGTGCGGGATCGTCGACGGGTCCATCCTGCCCGACTGCTACGGGATTGAGGCCGGGCAACCGGCGGTCGGCGACCTCTTCCTCTGGTTTGTGAAACATCTCGTGCCGGACCGATACGGGGCAACGTTGGACGAGAAGTTCGCCGCGCTCGCCGACGCCGCCTACGCCCAGAAACCGGGCGAACACGGCCTGCTCGCTCTCGACTGGAACAACGGGAACCGCTCCATCCTCGCCGACGCCCGACTCACCGGGCTGATCGTCGGGCAGTCCCTGCACACCGAGGCCCACGAAATCTATCGGGCGCTCATCGAGGCGACCGCATTCGGGGCGCTTACCATCATCGAGCACATGGAGGAGCACGGCGTCCGGGTTCGCGAGATCGTCAACTGCGGCGGGCTGGCGACGAAGAACCCGCTGTTGATGCAGATTTACGCCGACGTGACCGGCCGCCCGATGAAGGTCTCGCGCAGCGAGCAGACCTGCGCCCTGGGAGCGGCCGTCTTCGGGGCGGTGGCCGCCGGCGCGTTCCCGAACGTGGCCCGGGCCCAGGCCGCGATGTGCGGCATACGCGAGCACGTCTTCGAACCGGACACCGACGCCCGGAAAGTCTATGACGAACTGTACGATCTGTATCGACGGCTGCACGGCGCGTTCGGGACGACATCAAGCCCGGGCACACTGCATCGGGTAATGAAGGCCCTGGTCCACCTCCGCGAGCGACAGCGCGGAGAATATTGCGCGTGAGAGCACGCCAACCGGCAGGGCTGGACCGCCAGACCTCCGGCCGGTATGCCCCGACTGCTGCACCCAGCGGCACACCTGTATCACCAACATTGGGGATCGGGGAGAGGGGGACAGCGGGAAACGCCACAAGCCGTACGCACGTCGCCACTTGGCAACGCCTGTCAACGTGTGGTCATGGCACGCCCGGCAGGATTCGAACCTGCAGCCCTCGGTTCCGAAGACCGGGGGCACCATTCCGCAAGCCGCCAACGGGCTAAGACTTACGGCGCCGGGCTTCCGGGACCCAGCGCCTGGCTTGCACTGGCCACACGGATGGTGGGTTACTGAAATCGCCTGTTGAGATGGCCAGCGGAGAAAGCCCAGCCGTTCTATACCGTATTTAATGTATAGAATGGCTTGGATGAACCCCCGCCCGATCAATCCAGAACCACAACCGGGCGCTGCCGACGTAACACAGGAAACGGCCAGCGGCCAGGAGAGATACAGGACCAAGCCCGCGCAGAAACGGTTCTCACTTTATCATTAAATACTCCGACATCGCACCTGCGGGGAGCAGTCCTGCCGGCCATTGGAGGTGGGCCAACGCGCTGTCTGAAGAGCAATCCCGCTTCCCGCTCGGCACACCGTTTTCGCGTGAAAGCCACGTTTCCGCCCTCAACATTCTCGATATGTTGTTTTTAAGCAACACATGGCGATAACCGTGATGTTTTTTTGCAACATGGCCGAACACATTGCATGTCATATAGTTATGTCACATCAGCACGAAATCAGGGGATGTGGGTGTCGCTTTTTCGCAACATGCTCGTTTTGGTCGATTTCGTGAGTCGAAAAATCCTGAATTATAAGAGCATGTATATGAGATACTTATATAAGAGGCGTCGCCTAATATGTCATTAATACGGACATATGGCACGCTTTTTGCATTATAAATCCATGCGGCAAGGGACTGACTGTGGCTCGTTTAGCCAGTCAATGTCCCGGGATGATGTTGCGATGCCCGAAAGTTCGGGCGTGCAAGAGTTGTGGTTGAAATGAGGAATGTAAAGAAATGTACATGGCGGGATTTATCGCTTGACATTCTGAACCGGGGCACCTAGTATGCGATTGTCGTTATTTTCAAAGGTGGGGTATTTGCACATGGTGGGCCAGAGTTCCAGGGACGAAGAGCCCCCTGAAGCAACCGGAGCTAGACAACCGTGGGAGGGTGTCTGCAGCCCCCGCAGGCAGGAATTCAACGCTGGACGTAGCTTTCTCAACTGGTAGGGATCGTGAGTTTCGACTTGGCCTGGCCTCGCAGGAGCTGTGGGGCCAGTGCCAAAAGCGATAACGATGCACCATCGCCCGCAAGACAGCGGGTGACGGCATAAGAGGACAGCCGTCTCGCACAGCGGCGTTCTCAGATGACAGGCCGCCAGGCCGATGCATAGGAACGCTTACGTCAAAATTCTCTGATGTAAGTGAAAGGCCCGCGGTTTGCCTCGGCTCCCCGTTCGGGCCGATGACCGCAGGGGCAGAGAGGCCAGGGCCGTGACGCAGCTGTGGCCGAGTGAGCTTGCTACCGTGAGAACGGCCGGATCGGGTTCGGGTTGCACAGGACAGAGGCGAAGCCCAATGACGAACATGTGGATGGAGCTGCTGAGGGCCACCGGGATCGCCACGACAACCGGTACGTGGTCGGGTAAACAGAATCATTTGTATTCAGCCATTCGAGTGTTGCTTTTCCGCAACATTCTGCGAAACGACGTTGCTTTTTTTACACATGGCAGAACCTGTTGTGGTGTATGCAGTTGCGTTCGATAGCAGCACTTTAGGAAGAATGGGGCGTTGATTTTATGCAACATGGCCATTTGAGCACGTTCGGAAAACGAGATAGGGTCACAGTTATAAGATGTAGCCCTCGTTATGCTTACAGCGATAATATCGCTCTTTACATGCTTTTACAATGATTTGGCACGCCATTTGCAACTATAATCGCATTGCCGCCCTGCCTGACTGCATACGGCGCGGCGGTTGACGTCACAGGAGGGCTCGCCCAGGGCCGGGCGGGCACTCGCCGAACAGGCCGCAAGGCCGATGCGTAAGACCGCTTACGTCAAAAACTCTGATGTAAGTGAAAGGCCCGCGGTTTGCGATGAATGCCCTGAACGGGCAAATTGCGCGGCACGGCCGGAGGGCCGAGGCCGCTTGACAGCAGACGATGTGTGCCCGGCCTGGAGGCATTGAGGCCGGCTTTATCCCGAAGACAGAGGGAAAAGCCGCCCATCGGCAAGTAAACGGCCCGAAACGCTAAGATGCTTCTGTGTTTCGGCGATAACCTGTCTGGGCGGGCCCCCTTGGTGAAAGCTGACGGTCGGGCGTCCCCGTCCGAACGGTGTTGTGAAGAGGCGAACGTGAACGACTTGTTTCGAGAAGCGAGCACGACGATCTCCATCCGGCGGTGGGATGATTATGCGCGGCGACCGATCCGATATGCCCCTGGCACAGGAGCGCGGATGGCCGGCCGGAGCAGGGCACCACGCCGCCCGATTGGTACGAATATTTCTGGGAGGGATGTGCCGCCGGACCAGGCGGCGCATGCTGGATGCACCGGAGCGGTGTCCGGGACGGGCAGCGGGCCGGATAAGCAGCACATAAGAAGCTAGCAGGTCGTAGCTTACGTCAGTTCCCATGGTGTAAGTGAAAGGGGTATCCTATGTCTCA
>PUPC01000231.1 GCA_003553185.1 Planctomycetota bacterium
AGTGAACCGCTTGTTCTTGCTGGCCGCGAGAGAGGGGAGGGTGATGTCGTACCCGGAGCCCCCGGCGTCCAAACATTTCACAAGCGTTTGATGGGCTGTCAGTGTCACGTTCGTTTCGTTTCCGTCCGCGATCTCAAGGTCTTCGTGTAGCGCGGAACCGGTATAGGTGGCCAGTACGCGCCACGCAATCCCGGCCACATTCTCGAAGACAACATAGTCGCCATCGGCGGCCAGGTCGTACTTGAGTTGTGCGCCGGCGCCGTCGGCCAGGGTCTTCACGGTCACGGTTTTGTCGCCATCATCGTCCGGGTCAACCATCTTGACGATGAACGACATGCCTTTGCAGTTAGCAACGGGCGGCAGCTCGATGTCGTAATCGTCGCCACCTTCGGCATCCTCGGGCCGCTCCACGAGAATCCAGTTATGTTCAGGTTGGAGCTTCACGTCGTCGCTCTGATCCGCCTCAAACACAACCGCTTCGCCGTGGTCAAACAGCGCCCGGTGCTGAAAATGGCGATCTCCGGTAGTCATTCCACTCATGTTACTTCTCCTTACCAGCCTCTGCCGTAACGGTCAAAGGCCGCAATGGCTGGATCTTCAGGCGGCTTCTCTTCAGGGAGTCGCCCGGGTTGCCGTGCGCCCGTATCCACGTTTGCGGATTTGGCCGGGCCACGGTTGTCGATGCGCCGTCCTTTGGTGATGGCTCCAGATTGTTCGATGGCCTTACTCATGACCTCCTCGATCTTAGGCCAGACCTTGTGGGGCGGCAGTTGCGGATGCTTTCGGGCAACCATCTTGCACGCCTTGTCGAATGCGTCCGGCATCTGACTCCATTCGGGATGTTTGTCCAGGACTGAGCGCATGTGGTAGTTCTGCTCGTTCGCGTACGTCTGGACCTGGTAGACCAGGGGCAACAACTGCTTCAACACGGCTTGGGTTGTGTTAAGCGCAACACGGTCGCCGTATTCCTTCATGGTCCTCGCCATCTCCTGACTACTGGAGAGCATCGCTTCATGCTGTTCCTCGGAGATTTGGAACTCGGGGGCTTCCGGCAACGTGAATTGCTGAATCCCTTGTTCCAACTGGGTTTTGCTCTGATTTTCCACCTCCTGTTCCGCCGCCTGCTGAGCAGGAACAGCCTCTTCCTGCGTCTGCGGCCCGTCTTCGGAAGCCTTGTCCGAAGTCTGTTGTGGATCGCTCTCTTCAAACATGCTTTCGAGAGCGGCTGCAACGTCTGTGTCCGATGGTTCCGAACCTTCCGTGTCAGCGTCCTGCTCTTGTTCCGGCTCCGGTTCAGGTTCCTGCTCCGGGGCCTGCTGATCTGGCGCGTCCGTGTGGGGCGGAGGATCTTCCGGTCCCACGTCGTTCGGGGAAACCTCTTCAACCTCTGTGGCCTCCGGTGTTTCCGTAGTGTCCGCGTCAGCTTCTTGCGTTGTCGGGGGTTGAACAAGCCGTTCGATAGGCATGTCGGCCGCGGCCAACTCTTTCGCAAGCTCTTCTTCTGTGGCTCTCATTTGTACTGCCATGTCGATCTCCTTAGTATCCGAGAATGTCTCTCAGTGCCTTCTCATTTTGTTTTCCTGCGGCGCCCTGATAATTCTCTTCACTCTCGCCTTCGTTGTACCGTTCCAGCTTGATGTCGGCCACGATCTCCGCCGGGGCTCCCAACAACCATTTGAGTCCCACGATCATGCCTCGGGACACGTGGATGGCTCTGTCCGGCGTTTCGGAGTCCAGACGGTCAATCCGTTCGTATGAGCTGCTGATGGTGGTCGCGATACGCTGCCGCAACGCGAGCCATACCGGGTGTTGTATGAACTCCTCAACCAGTTCTGGCCCAAAATCCTGGTACGAATCGTAGCTGGCGATCGCCGCACACAACATATGAACATCAGCCTCCGACCCCCGCTCCTGAATCAAATGGGACAAGGTTCCCGGCCTCGGCTTGTTGCTGGATTTGTTCATCGCCCATCACCTGTGGTTGCATGTTCTGTCCGCCACCTTCTCGGACAAACTCGTGAACATCTTCAAAACCTGCTTTTCGAGCCCACGCCAGGAACAACCCAGTCGTAGACAACGTGCTCATTAAATCCGCCTGCGCTTCTTCTCCGGCCAGAACGGTCTTCACGACTTCCGTCATGGTTTCCAGCGATTCGGGGACGGCCTGGGCGACGTTTAACGGCTCCACCTCGAAACTGGCCTCAAGATCTTCCGGGGGCACGTCCACGTCCCCGCCGTCATGCCCCATTCCCAGCTCCCTGCGCAGCCACTCCTCGTACCTTCCGAGCACGGATACTTCGACGTGCTCCGACATGAACTGGAGCGTGTTGTAAGCCATCTGGTATCCCAGCGGAACCATGCTCTGGTCTGAAATCACGGCCGCGATACGTTGGGTTCGTGACGTGGCGCCTGCTTCCGCAATACTCATGCCGCGCGCCGTGGGCCGTTCAGGCATGTTGCTGAGATCGCCTTGCATCACGTCGCCCGTGCCCTGTACCCGGGTCATAAACTCGAAGAACATGTTGGCGTTCGCCATGTGTCCTTCGGTGGTGTTCTGAACCTGGAGCTGCTGAATGTAGTTCTGAATGTTCTCTTGCCCGTAAGCCGTCCGTTTGGTGCGGATGATCTTGCCTGGTCCCGGCGTCAGCACGTCTTTCATCTCGATGTAGTGGGGGTTCACCACCAACATATCGTTTTGCAGTTTCCGTTGGTTCGCCACCATCGTTCGTATGAACCAGTCGGCGGTCTGCTGGGCCGGGTATCCCACCGTGAGATGGGAGATCGGTAACGTGTCGTGTCCCGTTGTGTTTGGGCCGCATACCACCCCCGGCCACATGCCATGGTCCAGATCCACGGGTTCAGCTTGGGTCACAATCTTGTCGCCGGCCACCGTGAACATCCATTTCATGGGATATTCCTGTTCGCCCAAACCCCACTCTTTCGGGATGATGTGGATGAACATGTGGAGCTCGTCCACGGCGTTCTCGTAATACCGGGCTGCCGCGGAACCCGTGGTGAGTTCCGTGTCGTACACCGCGTTTCGGCCGGACTCGTCCGTGTAGAACGTGCTTTTCCCCATGTTCCTGTCGGAATACATGCGGACGTATTTCCCGTTGAACCGGCGGGATTCCGGATCAGCCTCTTCCCGAAGCAGGTCCATGACGTTCGTGCGCCGAAGATAACCCCAAAACTCGCTTCGCTGAAAATCGTTCAGAGACGTGTTGGGGTCCGGGAGCAGCTTGTACGGATCGATGTTTCGCAGCTCGGAACCTTCAAACAGCGTTTGCTCTTCCAGGTAGCGCACAATATCGCCCACGTCCACTTGTCGCTTGAGTTCCGGGGGCAACAATTCCTTGACTACCTCATTCACCTCTGCGTGCATGGGCCGTCTGGCCTTGTGTTTGCGCCACACGGGGGCCACGGCCCCTATCCCATACGAGAAAGCGTCACGCCACATTGCTTGCAACCTGAGCGATTCTGCGAACCACTGCGATTGCTTGTGAACAATGCGTTCCATCAAGGCGGCCCGGACTTTGGCGCCCCGCTGTCCCCGGCCTCGGTAATGGTGAATCACGTCCTGGCAAAACACGCCGTGCAGATAGGTCAACCACATGTCTAGGCTGGCGTACTGCATAGGGATGACCACGTTCACCGGCTTTCGGGGGTCTCGGCTCTTCTCCAGAGCATCGGCCTCGTCCGAGGGCAGGAACGCGGTCAGTGTATTGTCGATCTTGCGCCAGTCTTCGTGTGCGGTCTTTGCCAGCAGGTTGCTTTGCGTGGCGCGTTTGTCGATGATCTCTTGCAGGATGAACTTGTGCAACTCGCTGTCGGGATGCAGGTTCATCTCGTTACCGGAAGCGTCCAGCGGATAGTCGTAATCGAACTCGGCGTCCTTGATGGTCCCAGCCAGTTCTTCCCGCTGCGATTGAACAGAGTCCATGGTCCAGTTCTTCATAACATCATCCAATTGCCCGTTTCGATCATGCGGTCAATGTCCGAATCGTTGTCGAACGCATCGTACGGGTTCGCGTAATCGTCTTCTTTCTCATCTTCAATTTGCGGAATCATATATCTGCCCATAAACTCCAACGCCTGCGGAACGTAGCCCGCACAGTCCAGGGCGTCCCACCGGGCCGGTTTAGGGGATGAAAGCTCTTGCTGTTCCAGTGCGGAATTTTTCAAACTCTCATCGTGGTACACGTATCCCATCTTGTAGTAGGGAATGATCTGCGCTGCCCTGGCGCGTTTCACGGCGTCTCGGCCGGTCCCGTAATCGCCGTATCGCGTGGGTTGGTGGGCGCTCAACCAGTAGAATTCCACGGGCAACCGGCGTTCTGCCGCCCGGTTTTTCCAATGGTGTTTCAGGCCGTCTGAACCGCCCGTGTGCTCAATGAACAAGTGGGGCGTGTTGTAAACCAAGCTGAGCCGCAAAACCTCGTCGCTGAACTCGTGCGGTTCCATGCGTTCGTTGATCAAGTGGCGGAAATACAGGGCGCCACCCTTGGAGTCGGCCGCACAAAACAGCGCTGCGGACGGGTCGGATTTCGGGTTGGCCGACTTGGCAGGGTCCACTACGATGAACCGGTCAATGTTCGGGTTGTTGTTCAGCTTCGCTTCTTCGTCCCGGTAATACTTGAACCCGTCCCGCGTCCATTGCGCCTCTTCTGGGGGCACCGGCTTACACATCTTTTCCCGAGCGTAGGTGTCGAGGCGGTTTTGCCGTTTGGCGTTGGCGGCCTCTTCCCGGACCTGTTCATGCGTGACCAGTTCAGGTACAAGGGAGAAGTAACGGTTTTTCCCGTCATCGCAAAGTCTCCGTTCGCATTGTGGCAACACAACACTTTGCCAGCTAGGGTCTTGCACCAAATGGGCAATCAGCGCGTCCTCATGCTTCAGCGTGTCGGCATAAAATACGCGCCATGGAGGGAACTCCCCCGGTTTAACGTTCCA
>PUPC01000157.1 GCA_003553185.1 Planctomycetota bacterium
AGTGCCGCGACCACCAGCCCGACCACCGGCGGCCGTCCCTTCGTCGGCTGCTTCATCGGTGCCCCCGCTCCCACACCACGGACTGCCGCCCAGTAATATACCGGACAAACCCTCGGAACAAGGCCAAGTGCATCGCGACAAAATAGTAGAGCGTCCGAGCCAATCGACCGAGCAAAGGGGCCCTCATCCCCGCCGCTCCGAGCCCTGCCAGGCCGTAGAACGCCAACTGCCCGATGAAAAGCCCGCGATAGACAGGATGGCCTATCAGGACCGCGTTCGTCGCAAAGGCGGCCAGCATAAAGAGCCAGGTGGTCCATTTGAATATCTTATGAGACAGGTAGCAGAATGGCATCCAGCCGCGGGTGGGCGAGAGGAGCGGCAGCGTCCAACGCAGCGCCTGGAAGTTGCCCGCGCCGATCCGTTCTCTTCGCCTGACCTCCTGCTCGACACTCGCCGCGGTTTGCTCGGTCGAGCGTGCCTCCGGGTCGTAGACGGCCCGGTGCCCGTCGATTATCACGTTCATCGTGATAAGAAAATCGTCACAGATGCAGTCCGGCGGGATCGGGCGAAACTGCGATTTGCGAACCGCGCACAGGGCCCCGCTCGATCCCAGCACCACCCCCAGCCGATTCTCCATGAACTTGAGCACGACCTCATATCGCCAGTAGAGTCCCTCGCCGCGATATTCCGCGTCGGGCGATTCAAACCGGAGCTCGCCGTTCACCGCTCCGACTTTCGGGTCCCGGAAGCGCCGGACGATCCGTCGAATCGCGTCGGAATCGATAAGCGTGGTGGCGTCGGACAGAATGACGATTTCGCCGGTTGCCCGCTCAACTGTATCGTTGATGACGGATGGCTTGCCCCGCCGCTCGGGATAAGCCGCCAGCTTGACGCCGCTGTCGGCGTATTGCTCGACAATCTCATTCGTGCGGTCGTCGGACCCGTCGGAACCGACTAGGATTTCGAGCTTTTCCGCCGGATAATCGAGAACGAGCGCGTTTTCCAGCTTCTCGGCGATGGCCGCCTCTTCGTTGTGAGCCGGGATGACCAGCGAAACGTCCGGCAATTCGGAGTCCGGAGGCATCGGCACACGGCGTCCACTGCGCCGAAAAAGGAACCGGAGATCGCGCGCGGTCTGGATGATCGAGCTGGCCACGAGGAGGACCAGCGGATACAGAACATAGGTATATGCAAGCAGCCCGAAGGCGACCCAGAAGATTATCCGGACTGTGCTCATACCCGCCCTCCGGCTGTTACCGCCTGGCAGATATCGACCAGCTTTGCGGCTACTGCGGTCCAATCGTGCCCGCCGAGTACAGTGCGGCGTGCCCGGTCACCGATCCTGTTTCGCAGGTCCTTGTCCTCCAGCAGCTTCACACACGCGGCGGCCATGTCTTCCGGGCCATCGACGACGAAGGAGTCCACGCCGTGTGTGAGCGGCAGCCCTTCAGCCCCGATCGTGCTCACCACCACGGGCTTGGCCATCGCCATCGCCTCGAACACCTTGATCTTGATGCCGCTGCCGAACAGGACGGGGACGGCCGCCACCCAGCCACGAGCGAGGTATGGCCGGACATCCGGCACGGTGCCAGTCACGGTAATGTGACCGGGTTCCTCCTCGGCCAACCTGGTTATGTGCGGCGGCGGACGCCGGCCGACCACGGTGAACTGCACATCCGGGACCGACTCCCGGATCGATGGCAGCACCTGCTCGGCAAAGAAACACACGGCGTCCTGGTTCGACTGCCAGTCCATCGAGCCGGTGAAAACGATTTCCGGCCGCGGGCTTTCTGTTCCCTGCGGCGAAAAGTAATCGGTATCGACCCCCGGCGGAAGCGCCGTCACATGCTCGATGGCCAGATCCTCACGAATGAACTCGGCATCGACGGGCGAGACCGCGGCCACGTGGTCGGCGGCCCGATAGCTTCGGATCTCGAACGCCCGGGTCTTGCGGGCATAGTGGCGGAGGTAGGCCGCCTTGAGCCCGCCGGCCCGGTCCGCCTGCCGCTCCCGCAGCCGATGCTCGATGTTATGGGAGATGACCACGCAGGGCGTTGATCCGAAATCGACATCGGGCATGCTTGCCGAGATCGTATCGCACACCACGACGTCGAAAGCACCGGACCGGGCGAGCTCCTCCGCTCTCTCTTTCAAGGACGCCGTGCAGTACTTCTTGACGGCATACAACTGACCGGTGAGCAGGCATCTGGCCAACTCGATGTAGAATCGGATGGTGAAGTTCGGGACTTCCCGCCAGGCGACCGGGACAACGTCGCACCCCAGCCCCCGCATCCGGTCGGTATTCTCGGGCGGCTCTTCGGGGTCCACGTTCACCAGTACCGTGACCTCGTGCTCGCGGGCCAGTTCGGCAATCACGTTCCCGCTCAGAATCTTCGCCCCCTTGTCCATCGGGAATAGTGTTCGCGGCTCGATGACAAGAAGCTTCATTGCTCCGCCCCCCCCCGCTCTTCCAGCAGTGACCGGTAGAGGGCCACAAGCTTTCGGGAGCACGCCGCGACACTGAACACGGTCTCGACACGCTCTTTCGCGGCCCTGCCCATCTGCGAACGGAGTCCTGCGTCCGTGGCGAGCCGTCGGATGGCGTTCACCAGTTCACTCGCATCGTCCGGCGGGCAGAGCAGGCCGGTCTCTCCGTCGATTACCACGTCGGGGATTCCGCCGACGGAGGCGGCAACAGCGGGCACACCGGCCGCCCCCGCCTCGAGAAGTGTCCGGGGCAGTGCCTCCGTTGTCGAACAGTTCACCGCGATGTCCGCCCCGTCCCAAACGTCCGCCATCTCTCGGACATATCCCGCACACCGAACCGGGCCGGGGTGCGACTCCAACTCCGGACGCAGCGGACCGTCGCCGACGAGGACGAACCGTGCCGACGGCAAGTCCGGCTCGAGCTCCGACGCCGCCCGGACGAACAGGTCGGGCCGTTTCTCCCGGCTGAGCCGCCCTACCTGGACGACCAGCAGGCCGTCGGGCGGCACGCCCCAGCGCTCGCGGAAATCTATGTCGCCCGATGGCACCATCGATGAGTTCAGCCCGACCGGAGCCACGTGGACAAGCTCCGCGGACACCCCGCGCCGGGTCAGGCGCCGCTTGTAGTCATCACAGAAAACGACCACGGCGTCCATCCGCCGTCCACAACGCACCTGCAGCCACTCGTAGAACCGTTCCTTCCGCGTTCGGCTGCACCATCCGTGGACCGTCGTCATCCGCACGGCGTCCGCGGTGTCTGCCAGCATCATTGCGAGGTCACACTTGTAGCCGTGCGAGTGCACCACGTCCGGTTGCTCTTCCTCGAACACCTCCGACATTGTGCGACCGAGCCCGAACGGCAGACGACCGCGCGTACAGATTGTTATCACCTTGACGCCGGTTCCTTCGAGCCGGCTCCTGAACCGGTCGTCGATGGGTCCCGACCGTTCTTCGGTGACGGCGAGGGCCACGGTCTCGACGCCCTCCTCCACCAGCCCCGGCAGCGAGCACAGGATGTTCCGTTCGAGGCCGTAGCCGCTGCTGCCCGTTCGAAAGGGATGGATAGCTTTCACCGGTTCCTCGCCAAGTTACTGGAACTTCGCCATTTGCTCGTCGCTGAGGAAATCAACCGACCGGCTGGCTCTTATCTCGCCGAGTTCCGGCAGGCACCGGGCATAGGCGCGAAGGATCAGGTAGCCGCCGGTCAGATTTTCTACCCGCATTTCTTTTCGCATAAGCAGCTTTATAAGCAGTTTCGGAACCAGAAGCAGGTAGAACAGTCCGAACCGGAGGATATCCCAGCCGAGGCCGGCCAGCCAGCGGGAGGTCGGGGCGTTCTTCAGTTGTCTTCGTACGCGGGTGAGATGATAGCGGGCGGTCTCGTCCGGGTTGCGCCCCCTCGGGCTCTGCTTATGGAGTACGGCGGTCTGATACGACACCGCACAGCGGCGGTCGCCGACGAGGCGGACGACGAAATCGACGTCTTCGCCCCCAAAGCCGAAGTACGGATCGAATCCGCCGGTGCGCCGCATCTCCTCGAGCCGCCCGAAGCAATTGCACGTGGCCACATAGTCGCAGTCGACCAGTCGGTCCGGTGGTTCCGCGGGCGCCTCGACGGGGCACGTCTCACCGTTGAATCGTATCCCGCGCCCATAGGCAACGTCCTGGCGGGGGCCGTGGACCTTGATCTCGCCCCCGAGGGCGGCCAGTTCCGGATCGGATTCGAGCACACGGACCATCGTTGCGATGGTGTCGGGCCGGGGAAGTTCGCTGTCGCTGTCGAGGAACAGCACGAACTCGCCCCGGGCTGCCCGAAGGCCAAGGTTGCGGACGAACGCCGGCTGGCGCTGCCGGTCGGTCTGCAATACCGTCACGGCGGGGTATTCGTTCCGCACGAACTCGACAGTGTCGTCGGTACTGCAATCGTCGACCACGATAGTTTCGATCTCACGATAATCCTGTTGCTGGATGGACTGCAGGCACTCGGAGAGTTCCTGTCGCCGATTCCGGCATGGGATGATGACAGACACAAGTCCTTCGGCTTGACGGTCGGCGGGCACGCAGAATCCTCGAAAGGGCTTCGGTACCGGACAATCTCAGCTTGAAGACATTGTACAGGCCGCAATTCGCCCATTCAACTTTGATTGACGATGTTGAGCACGGGGCATCGAATGACACGATCCATTTCCCGATGGCTTGACCGCTTTCAGCGGCGGCGCTAGCATACCGACAGGCGTGGAAATTCTCGGGAAGGACGGAATCTCTCCCGGCTCGAAGCGCCCCTGGTTAAAGGATGAACTGCAGAAGGGCTGATATGGGATTGGCGTTGTATTCCGCCCGCATTTCCCCCGCACACGCCTCCGAGGGCCCCCCGGAATTCAATGACCGCGCCGGATAAGAACAACACATCACAGCGGTGGTACGCCGAAGGGCTGAGGTTCG
>PUPC01000300.1 GCA_003553185.1 Planctomycetota bacterium
CCGCACAGAACCTGCGGGCAATCCAGCCCGACTGCGACCTCGGCATCTTCTTGCTTCCGCCCCTCCACGTCGATACACTACTCGACGCGCAAAGTGGGGACCATGTACCTGCGCACCCCGGGCGAGCGGGGCTACTCCTCCGGGGGCTCGTCTTCCTGCTCCTCGGATGGGCGCTGATAGAACTGGAGGAACAGGTCGGCGTGCCTGTCAAACCGGGGCGGCTTGGCAAGTTTCTCGAACTGGCGCCGGGCCTCATCTCGTCGACCGGAGAAATGGAGGCAGTAGCCAAGAAGGAGTTGTACGTCCCGGTCGGCGGGATGACGTTCGGCGTGTTTCCGCAGTTTGTCGAGGTGATGGTCGAATTCGTCATCGCGTCGATAGAACTTGGGGAGTTCGAGGTTGACCACGCCCCATTCGGGGTAGGCGTCGAGCCCGATCCGTATGTTCCTGCCGGCCGTGCGATAAACGCCCAGGGCAAACAGGCAGTGGGCGATGGCGAAACGGGCGATGGGGTCTTCTTTATCCAGATCGAGCGCCTGGTTATACAGGCGGACCGCCTGTTGATAGGCGGCCAGTGCGAACTTGCGATCGGCCTCGTCGAGCAGGGCGTCGCGCTTGAGCTTTTCCCTGGCCTGGAGCAGTCGTTCCTCGGGTGTTTCGGCCGTCTTCTCGCCTTCGGGGGACGGCAGGTGTTTGGTGCGTCGTCTCAGGTATACCTGGACGCCACGCTCGGGCTCCACGTCGGCCATGATGAGCGAGTTCCCCAGGTCGAGCCCCGTCCAGCCATGCCCGAAAAAGCGGTCCGGTCGGTGACCGGGCGGATTCGTGACGATCACTCGGCCGTCGTCGGTTATCCAGCCGAGGATGGAGTCGCCGCTGGTCCCTATCGTCCGGCGCCGGCGGAAATCCCGGACGGCGTCGCCCCGCAGTCGGAGTGTGCCGCGCCTGCCGAACTGGACGAACATCTGCCAGTCGGCCTCGTCGATCTTATCGACCACGGGCACGCTGATCGAGTACCAGTCGAGGTGAGTGTGATCGTGCCAGCCGACGCGGCGGCGGCCCCGGGCATCGGTGTACGGTCCGTAGTGCAGACCGCTGTGCCACCCGAACCGACGGACCTGCCTGAACCGTGTATGTCTGGGAGGCCCTTCGGCCCTCAGATCAACGTCGAGTTCGAACTGGAACCGGGCGTAGGATACCGTCGGTGAGAGGAATGTCACCAACAGCGCGAAGATGAGTGGCAGCCACTTCATAACGCCACCTCCTGCACCGGGGACGGTCGGCCATTATCGGCTTGCCCGAGCGGTCAGGGAAGCGTTCGGTCACGGAGTCGCCGGACCTGCCGGTCGATCTCTTCAACTCGTTCCGCCTGACCGTCGGCCTCGGCCGCATCACGGTGTCTCGACAGGAGCTCGAGATACCGCTCCACGCGGCGCTGCATGTCTTCATTATACTTCTCGATTGCAACGGAAGCCACTCCGGCTTCCGCCAGCAGGTACGCCTTGCTCAGGGCGCGGTCACCCGGGCTGAACGGGCAAACGCGGTGGCCATCATCCCGTTCATTGTTTTTCTTCTCCAAGGCGGCCGACCGGCCGAGCAACTGCTCGGCGATGTCAAGTCGGTCGATGCGTTCTGCCAGAATCAGTGCTCGAACTACCAGAGTTTCGCTGCCCGTTCGGCCAGCGTAGCGAAGGGCAAGGTCGAGGGCGTCTTCGGTCATGCCTTCACGGGCAAGCTGGGAAAAGGCGACTGCGGCGGCGTCGACCCCCTTGCCGGCCAACTGCCGGGCGACGGCAAATGCTTCCTCGACCTGTCCGGATGCGGCTCGCAGCCGCAGCAGGGCCGACATCCGCGCGGGATCGGAACGGTCGGTGACAACCGGGGCGAGCGCTTGTGCTGCCTCGCGGGCGGCTCCCCGCTCCAGTTGGATGTCGACGATGCGGTGGAGTGTCGTCGCCCGCAGACGGGCGGCTATCTCGGGCAGGTACGTCCGCATCAGTTCCAATGTTTTTGGCGCATATACGTCTGCGTTCGCCAGCAGGTTCAAATAGAGCTGCGGAAGCTGGGCGGGCTGCTCCCCCGACGCCAGGTCGAGAGCGAGTTGATGAGCATCCAGTTCGGCCGGGCTGGCATATACGGCGATGAGTCGAGCCAGTCGAAGGCCCGGCTCGGGCGCGCCCCGTGCCAACTCCTCGGCCAACTCGGTCGCCCCTTCGATCGGGCCGGTGGGCGGAGCAACGCAGACAAGCCGGCCGGGGGCGGTGGCGACGACGATCCCGTGTGCTCTGACGGCGAGTGGGCGGGCGGTACGGATGGGCAGCCGCCGCAGGAGAGCGCCGGTGGCGAGGTCGAATTCGAACCAGCCGAATGCATTGCAGGCGATGAGGCGGTGTTCATGGACGACGAGGGCGGTCGGCCTGTTTTGCAGTTCCCGGGACCGGAGGCGGATATCCGTTGATCTCCGCCAGTGCAGTTCGCCCGTGCGTCCGTCGATGGCAACGATGACACCGTGCCGCGTCGCCCAGAATACCCGCCGGCCATCGGTGAGAAGCGGTCCGGAAGGGTCTTCGGTGGTGATGTGTCGCCAGATGGTCTCCCCTGTCTCGCGGTCCAGGCCGACGAGCCCCTGCGGACCGCCCACCACGACCGTTTGCCCCACGACGGCGGGCGAAGTCCCGGGCCGGGCCGAGGCCGACCATCGAGTTGAGCCGTCCTCGGCGTCCACGGCGTAAACCCGCTGGCCGGCAACCACAAACAATTCTCCGCCATCGAGCACGGGCAGCGGGCGCTCGATCAGGGTCTGCCAGAAGCCGACTCCCGGCATCACCTCGGGGTTCCGCCAGCTAACCGCGAGATCCCGCAGGTCGAGCCGAACCAGCCCCTCGTCGAAGCAGAAGGCCGTGTGCGGGTCCGCCGGCACAATCGAGAAGCCGTCGAACGCTGTACTCAGCCCCTCGATGATATCCGGGGCCTGATCGTCCGCCGATACGCGGACCGCGCCCATGCCGTCCTGCCAGGTACCGATGGCGAGTGTCCCGTCCGGAGCAGGGATCAATGTACGGACATCCAGCCCGTCATCCATTCGGTAGGACCGGCGCTCTCCGCTCTGTGCACAGACGCTCGATACCGTGCCCGTGCCTTCGTCGTAGAGGTAAACCCGCCCGTCGCCCCCGGTGACCAGCGGTATTGAACTGTCGGTCTCGATGTGGAAACGTCGAATCCAGCGGTAGGGCGGGACTTGCGAGGGGGCGGCATCCTCGTCCCCCGCGACCGGATGTTCGGCGCCCAGGATATCTTCCAGAAGGATTGCGTATCGACGGGCGTCTGACGGACGGTCCATTTCCCGACACGTGTCGATGAGCCGGGCCCAGCGATCTTCGCTGCCGAAGTCCACGAGGACAGCCCGCTTGTCGATGAGGGCGACCAGCCGGCTCAGCCCGCGACGCCGGGCGGCATCCCGCCCGAAATCCTCATCGGCGTCAATGGAGACGAACCTCAACGTGGGCTTCAGATCCGGTACTCCGTCGAGCGGTGGGCGTTCGACCTGCGTGCGTGCGGGGCGGATGCCGTCCCGCTGTTGCCAGGCCAGGTCGACCTCGACGAAGCCCGGTCGGGCGAACTTGCCGAAGCCCATCTCGACCAGAGCTTCGAACAGATTCGGATATAGTTGACGGTCATACTCTGGCGGCTGGCCACGGGTGAGAGCGTCGAGCAGGAGCAGATAGGCGTCGGCAGGACGGCCTGTGTCGAGGAACAGGCGAGCGAGTTCGGCGACGTGCTCGGCATCTTCGAAGAATGATCGGTTCTCCGCCCCGGCGGCCAGTATGTATGCTCTCGTTCGAGTGCTTTCGTCGGGCTGAGTCTCGAGTAGTTCGACGAGCTTGTTGAAGGTGATGTTCGACTGCGGGGACTCGCCGAGCTTCTCCAGCAGTGAGTCGTGGGTATCGTCGGCCGCGAGGTCGTCCTGGGGGAATCCACTGACCAACTCGACGGTGTCCGGGGCATCGTCCTCGTCCGGCACGTCCGGCGGCTCGATGGTCGCCCAGCCCTCCAGCCAACCGCCGGTGCCGACCTGGCTGACCAGCGGGGCCGGCCGAAGTTCGATCTTTCGGGTGACAGCATCTCGGGCCGGACCGGCCGCGCCCCGCCCGTCGTACAGTTCGACGCCCAGTCCGCGTGACAACCAGACCCGACCGCCGCTGTCGCAAAACAGAACGGGCACCGTCGGCGTTCGGTCCTCTTCGGGGATCATGCCGCTGTGGATGGTCCACGATGTCAGGTCCGTGTTGAGCAGAGCTCCCTGCTCGGTGAGACACCACACCGTGCCATCGCGCCCGGCGGCCGCCACGGTGATCGGCCCGTGTTCGGCGTCGGCCTCGATCAGGCGCGCCTCGCCGTCCTCGACAATCAGCAGGCCCTCCGGCAGAGGCACAGCAACGGCCCCCTCGATCAGTGCTCCGCCTCGTGCCGGTTCTCCGGGCAGCTTGTAACTGTTCCAGCGGGCGCCGTCGAAATGGCTGATGCGATGTGCATCGACGACCCACAGGTCTTCGTCAGCGGACGCCGCCAGGAGTGTTCGTGTGGGCGAGTAGGGCAGGGGACAGGCGGCGGGAAGGCCCCGTTGGCCGTCGTATCGAAACAGCCGCGACGGGCCGGCAATCCAGACCCCGTCTCTGGTTTCCGCGAACGACATCACCTCGCTGGTGCCCGAAAGACCGCGCCATCGGCCGGGAACCGGGCCCTCGGCGACACGCCGGAAGTACCCCAGCACCCCCGGTTGGCCCTGTCGGAGTCGGTCGATCAGCCGATTGCCCGACCTCTCGGCGGTCACACTGCCCAGCCAGGTGCGCCCGCCTTCATCAACATAGAGCGCCCGGACCGGCGTCGGGACAGGCAGCGCGTGGGGCGGAATCGCCTGCCACC
>PUPC01000153.1 GCA_003553185.1 Planctomycetota bacterium
CGATCCACGATTTCACCGGGATCATGATCTTCGTGGTCGCGTTCGTCGCCCTGTTCAGTCTCGAACGCCTGCTCGCGTATATCGAGTATCGTCAGAAGCTGGCGGCAGAGAAAGCGGGCATTGAAACAGACGGTGCCCCGGAGGACCTCGATGAGTAGCCCCAAATCCAGCCGTTTCACGTTCATCTTTGCCTGCGTGCTCATCCTGCTGGCCATCGTCTTGCTGGCCGGCACGGCCCTCGCGGCGACTCGCGACGAGGCCCCACACGCATGGTCCGGCCGCCTTTTCGGTTTCGTGTCCGGTGCGTCCGCACTGGCCATCGGGGCGTTGATGGCCCGCCAAACGGCGCGGCAAAAGCCCCATTATTGGGGGATGGTCGGCGCCCTGGCCCTGGGTACGATGTTCACCGGGGCGTACTCTTACGAGGGCGACGTGCCGCCCGCCGCCGAGGGGATAAAGGAACTCCCGATGCGGGTGGGCCGCTGGCAAGGCCAAACCATTGAGCAGAGCCCCGAAACGCGAGAGCTGACCGAGCGGATTCTGATGACCAGCGACATCGTCATGCGGAGGTATCAGCGCTCCGCAGACACCGTCGTCGATCTGGCGGTTGTCCACTCCGAAAGCGACAGACGGGTGGCTCATCCGCCGGAGCACTGTTACACCGCAGCGGGCGACGAACTTCTCGAGACCGGGAGGGAGACGCTAGAGGTGGACGGCAGGACGTACAACCTGCAGCGGCTGGTACTGATGAGCCGGTTCATGACCGGCAGCGACCCGGATCAGGGGGGGCTCTTCGTCGTACTCTACTGGTACCGTGCGGGCGGGCTAAACACGCCGAGCTTCCTCCGGCAGCAGGTGCACGTGATGCTGACCGGTTTGAATCCACTGCAGCCCCGGGGCATGCGAGTGGCGCTCATTCGCCTCTCCATGCCAATTCAAAGGATGTCGGATGTCGATGCGGCAGTGGACACGATCAAAGACCTGGCAAGCGAACTGATCCCCCACATCGAAGAGACGCTGCACTGATGCCGGGGACGGGCCTGGCGGGCCGATCGCCTGTCAGCGGCCCTTCCGGCGCTGGGCGGCCTTCGTCCTCTCCTTCAGGTCCTTCAATGCGCGCAGTGCAAGTCGGGATGGGGTCGACTTGCTGTTTTCCCACCGATTTACCGTGGCGAATGTAACGCCGATCTCGTGAGCGAATTGTTCCTGCGTAAGATTAAGTTGATTGCGAAGACCCCGAATCTCAGCTCCGTTCATGAAGACACCCCATCGTTATTGCTTCCAGCCAACTGAACCAACAAATAAACTGTCCCGTGCGTGCCGCCGTCTCCCTGCCGGCTCGCCGGGTATGCAAGGCAGATTATAGCACCCGGCATAGCAATCGTCCACACAAAAATCCGAAAAATCCGCGATGTTGGGATAATATTCCCCGTTGCTCGACGCAAGTCGTCCATGCGGCGGCTCTTACCGAGAACTCCGCCCCGCTTATTCCGGTCGTGACTCGGGAATGACGTTGTCGTCGAGCCGGCGGGGGTGGAGGGCATCGGTCTCGAACCGCCGGAGCGTGAGGGGTGCCTCCCAACCGTCCTCGTCCACCAAGTAGAAGTGTTCATCGGTCCTGAGCAAGAGGGTGCCCTGAACTCTCCGGGGCGCGCCGCCGGGCCCGGTGACATAAATCGTGCAGGCCTGACCGGTGTGCGCCGATTGGGCCAGCTCAGCGGCAATGGAATCTCCGTCCTCATCGCCCCTGAAGGCAACCAGCCCCGGTATGGAGGGGGTGGGCAGCTTCGGGATGTCGATGAACGTCGGGGAGATCGTTGTCTCGGGGGCGGGGGGGAGCGGTATATTCGGCCGATAGTCGGCCACCGGAGGCCGTCTGGCGTATGCGCTGAACAAAAGCGAGCCGACGAAAACCAGCAGGAAAAAATAGAGCGTCTTGCTCATGATGCCGGCCGCTTCGCGCCAGTTGTCCTGCTTGGCCGCGGCGAGGGACTGGCTCTGGGCCTGGACGTCGGTCAGTTTGAGCCGATGGCCACAGCCGACACAATACTGGCCGCCGATCTGGTTGTCGGTCTCGCACCGAGGACATTTCATCGGTCGCTACTCCTCGATGATCTCGTGTTCATAGGTCAGCATAATGCTCTCTCGAGCCAGCTCCAACTCTTCACCGTCCACCCGCTGAACGACTCGGACCTCGTACTCCTCATCGGGCGGGACGGGGAATCGTGCCCTGGCATACAATCGGCCGTCCCGGCCCCACCGCATACCCACCGCCAGCTCGTCCCCGATGTAGATGAGGAAGTCCGACTTATCGACGCGAACGCCCTGCTCGTGCCGAATTCTCACCGAGACGACCGGGATGGTCGGCGGTGCCTGTTGCTCGATCAACTGCTGAGGCGGGACGGCTCGAATGTCCTCGAGCACCACGCGCCTGATCCGCATGCCCCGATCGAACGCCTCGAGGTCCTCCGCATCGTCGCCCAGTGCCAGTGCCCTGGCAATCGAGGTCCGGGCCGCCTCGCGCTCTTGGTTGAGAAACTGGAGGATGCCGATATTCCGGAAGAACTTGGCCCTCTCCTCCCGCGCGGCAAGTCGGCTCTGATCTCGGATGATCTCCTCGCCTGCCGTGGCATATTCGAGCGCCCGCGCCGGGTCGTCGTCGCGCCATAATACCGCCAGTTGGGCGTATGCCCAGAACCGCAATTCGGTGTCGAGAGGCGGCCGGTCGGGGCTTTCGTCCAGGGCCGATTGCAGGTGCTCTCTGGCTCTGTCCCGGAGTTGTTTGGCGACATCGCCTTCACGGGGGGCGTCCTTTATGAGTTCCGACGCCCGGAACTGGAGCGAGCCGACGAAAAACTCCTCCTCGGCGGGTAACACTTCGTCGGGGCCGACCTCATTCAGGGCGCTTCTCACCGCCTGGTGTGCATTTCGACCGTGGCCTGCATGGACCCATGCGACCGCGAGCGCCAGGTGCAGAAACCGGCGCTGGTGACGGGCGAAGGTGGGCCCGTAACTGCGCAGCGCCCGGATGATGTCGGTGCGGTACGGACCGGCTCGCTCCCGGTCATATTCGGCCGAGACCAGAGCGTTCGCTTTTACAAGTGCTTCGATCACGTTCAGTTCGGGGGCTTTCAACTGATTCTCAGCAAGGGCGACCGCTTTTTCCAACTCGACGATCGACCGCGCGAGCATCCCCTCCAACGTGGCGAGTTCGGAGTCGGTGTCGTCGTATGCCCGGGCGACCTCATGCCGAACGGGCTGATCGGCAGCGGTGGCGAAGAGGACACCGAGGGCAGCGTAATAGGGGGTGAGCGAGTCGTATGACAGCCGCAGATTGGCGCGCACCTCCCTCAAGTGTCGGGCGGCCTGCACTAGGTTGCCCTGATGGAGCGAGCAGATGCCGGCACTGACATGGCTGTCGTCATCCGGGGCAACTTCAATCGCCTCCTGAAAACGCTCATAGGCCTCGGCCAGATAGGTGTTCCGTTGTCCGGGATCACCGATCGCCTGCAACAGTTTCACATTCCCCAAGCCGTCGTCTGCCAGGCCGGGCATGACTTCGTTCGAGGGCAGTTGCTGTAGATGCTCGTAGGATGCCCGAGCGACGGGCTGGTCGCCCTGCTCGATGGCAATCCGCCCGCGCAGGGCGAGGGCACCGGGCATGTCGGGGTCGACCCCCAGTGCGTACTCCAGCGATTCGTTCGCCCGGCGGAGCGATGCTTCGGTGCCTGTGTGGTAGTGGCGGATGGCGTCATTCAGGTGTCGCTTGCTGCGACACGAGGGGGCTGCCCCCAGGATGATGGAAAGCGAGAGCAGGCCGAGGATGAACATCGCCACAATCTGCCCGGCAACAATCCCTCGATACTGATTGGTCGTCATTTCCACATCACCCGGCCGATAATATCGGCCTTTCGCACCAACCGTTGTGACAGCGGGAATTCGCCGCTGGGGGAGTCGAACACCACAAAGACCGTATCCCGAGGAACCACGAGATTGGTCTGTAGAACGGCCAGTTCGTCCGGGGCGTCGGCCACGTCATGGCCGTCAACTACCAGCCGCCGGTCCCGATACGAGACGGTCGAGCGAGGTGTCGCCAGCACCCGCCCGAAGATCCGTTCCGTGTCGTCCCGCTCTCGCACCTGAAAACAGATCACGTCGTCCCGCTCGAGTGAGCGAATGGCAGAGCGCCGCCGGTCCAGGACCTGAACGTTCCCGCCGTCAATGGTGGGTCGCATCAAACGGAAGTCGCTGTCGACCAGGGTCAAGCTGAAATTTGTCGTGACCGCATAGGCACTGAGGAACAAGCCCAGAAGGAGGGCATACCACAGCCAGATTTGCAGGCGTTCCAACATCGTCGCGTGATCTCTCGCAAGTCAGTTCATTATACCATCCAGCCGCCCTCTCTCCAACTCAAACCGGGCATCAACGCCTCGAGCGGGAGCAGGGCGACGTGGACACCTGCGGTTCAGCCGGTCCGGGACAGGGCCGCATCAACACGGCTCATACCATCTGGCCCTTTCGCAGCCCATCGTGCGCCTTACACCATTATCTTCGTCAATATCTCGTCTTGGTATTAGGACTTTTCCGTCATCCGGCCCGGAAGTGATCTTGTCGATCGATCCTCTTGCCCAGGATATCAACCATTCCCAGGATGATGACAAGAATCGCCAGAAACACAGCGATGCATGACCCGCCGCCAACAAGAATGCCCCAGGCCAGACCCGGGCCGTCGTCACCGCCGGGCCAACGCATCAAGGCAAAACGAAACAAGAAAAGCAGGCTGCCATGCAAGAGTGTTGTAGTCCAGAAAAGAGCTCCTCTGGCTTTTTTCAGCCGGATACCCGTTATGGCCAGAACAATACAAAGGCAGGCCGC
>PUPC01000051.1 GCA_003553185.1 Planctomycetota bacterium
ACACCTTCCTCGTTCAAGACAAGCAACGGAGCCGATACTCCCCGCTTGCTCCAGCGGGTGCGGTTCGCCCAGGCGTCGTCCAGGAGCGTTGCACCGGAAAACAGAGCGGGGGCACCGTGCGACCGCCGACCACGCCCGGGCGTATACTCTCCCGTCTCGGGGTCGAAGCGGTCGTTCCACATGAACAGGTTCGTCTCGCCCTTAACCAGCATGTCGATGCGGTTCGCACCGTCCAGGTCGGCCTCCCAAAGCAATTCGCCGGAACCCGGGTCGAGCGCGACGGCGCGGCCACCTCCGTCCAGCGGCCCGTGACGACCGGCCACCGCGTAGGCCCGGCCGCCGTCCACCAGTACGCTCCCCAGGACCGGCCAGGCCGAGGAGAGCCGACCATACGCCATAATACGGCCGGTGCCGGGAGCGACACGATAACGCCAGACGAGGCGGCCGTCCACAGCATTCAGTGCATAGACGTAGCCGTCTTCGCTTCCGAACAGGCAGAGGCCCTGGGTGATTGTCGGGGGATGCTTCACCCGGCCCTCGGCCGTGAAACTCCACAGTTGTCGCCCGGTCTCGGCGTCCAAAGCATGTACTTCGTACGCATTGGGGACCGACACGAACACACGGCCGCCGGCAGAGACCGGTGCCGAGATGGGTTCGCCGGCGGACACGGCGGTGGTCCAGACAGGCCCCACGCCGGCGGGCACTTCGGCCGGGCTGGCTCCGCTGCGCCGGGCGTCGTAGCGGTACATGGGCCAGTCCGAGGCCCGGGGTTCTGCCGGCGGTTCGTTCGCACCGGCCCAGGCGGGGCCCCTCTCCAGCGCGGTGGCGGGTTCGGCGTCACGCTCGACCGGCGCGGGCGACATCGCGACGTTGGCGTACAGCATGGGGTAGCAAATGCAGTCGGTGGGGAACGTGTATGCCAGGCCGTGGGCCGGGATGACTCCGGGATACCGGCATGTTCCCCGGGCAATATGGGGCGAGTCGCGCTCGCCGGTTCGGACATTGAAAAAATCGGTGCGGCCGGTGATCAGGTATTTGTCCGTGGCCCGGCCCGGGGCGCATTTGTCCACGAATCCCGCCCGGAACGAGCGTTTCTCTTCGCCCGTCTGCGGGTCCAGCCCAACCCAGTTCCCGTCGCGGACAGCCCACACCAGGTCGTCGGCAACAAACACATTTTTCGTATTTCCACGTCCGCCGGTCTGGACCGATTCTCTCCACTGCACTTCGCCGGTCCGCATGCTGACCCCCATGATGGCGTTTCCGGCGCTCAGGATCAGCGTATCCTGGTGCAGCCCGCAGAAATCATGGGCGCTGTCGTATTCCCACAATAGCTCGCCGTCCTCAAAATTGTAACACCGGATTCGACCGTGGCGTTCGGAACGAACGAACACGCGGTCGCGGACGGCCGCCAATGCGTTGCGCTGACGCTGGTGCCCGGCTTCCACCGCCCAGACTTCCTCGCCGCTTTCCTTATCGATCCGGCGCAGCATGGTTCTGTCGATGACCACCAGGTCCTTCCCCAACGCAATGAGGTGATCGGCCGTGCCGTAGGTCCGTACCGTTTCGCCGGTGGCGGGGTCGAGCGCCTCGAGCGTCCGGTCCTCTTCGAGCACCGTGTACAGATACTCCTCCCCGGCGACCAGCGTGCCCGGCGGGAGCGGGGATCGGTAGGGGCGGCCGGGCGGACTGGCGCGGCGGCGGCGCCAGAGAACGACCCCGTTGAATGCGTCGCGGGCCACCAACTCGACAGAAGGGGGCACATCGAAGAACGCCGGGGCCTTGTCCTGCATGTAGACCAGGCGGCCGTCGGCGGCGATCACCGCATGCGGACGCCCCATGTGGGTGCGCGCCCGACTGGGCCCGTCTATCCATCGCAAACTGCGGGGCGGCCCGACATGGGTATCCTGCGAGGTGGCACTGCGGACCGGGTCGTACCACGGATGACGCCAGTCATCCATCCCGTCCGGCACCGGCTTGACGATCTTGACCCAACGCCCCTGCGGGGTCTGGACTGCGTCCGTCTCGGCGTCCGGCAGCGCGGCCCGCACGGCGTCCAGGTCTGCATCTCCCAACAGGGCCACTCCGCGCGGGACCAAGACGCGCCACAGTTCCTCCGGTGCCAGGCCGGCGGCGAGTTTTTCAGGATACTCTTCCACAATCAACAGATTGACCATGTTGTCGGCATAGGGCAGGCGGTCGGGGACGAGCCGCTCGACCGACACCTGACCGTAGGCACCGCTCTGCTGAATCCGATGCCGGGCGAGCGCGACGTTCTCTTCGCTCGCTTCCAGGCCGTGCGCCAGAAAAGACCCGTGCGCGCCGATCGCGGCGATCAGTTCGCCTTTGCCGCTGCCGACATGCACACACAAGCCCCCCGTGATTCCAGAAGCGTCGAGCAGCGGCTGCGGATCGACCGAGAGAGTGGTAAACTCGGCGGGCTCCGACCAGACCTCGCCGACATCGTTTTCCAGGCGGACACGGGCCACGTACACGGCCCCAAGCTCGAGATCGTCAACCACTTCCTGTACGGCGCCGGCCGCATCTTCGAGAGGGATCGCCCGGGCCCAGTTGTCGACATCCTCAGTCCCGGCATCCTCGTCGGGGTTGATGAGAAACACGGCGTCCGGCTCCGGGATGCCGAAGACGGCGGAGTGCAGGACGGCCTGATCCTGCTCGACGTCCGCCACGTTGAGCGACGGAGCGTCCGGCATGTCCCATGCGGTAAATGTTTCCGCGGAGCCCCAGATGGTACCCGCTTCGTTTTGCGCGAAGAAGCGGAAGGTGTAGGTTTCCCCGGGCGTCAGATCCTCGATGGGGAGCGAGAAATCGCGAGGTTCGTCCGCATCTGGGTCGACCGTCCCCAGTTCGCTCACCTGCGGCCAGGCGTCGGGCTCGAGGTCACGATCCGCACCGGTCGTCCAAACCACCGAGACTGTGGCATCGGTCTCGCCCACTGCGGCCAACTCGCCATTGAGCGTGGCCTGGCGAGTGTGAATATCGGACGGCGAACGGGTGTGTACCACGGGCAGTCGCGGATCGTGGATCAGCGTTCCGCCCTGGCCGGGGTTGCCCTCCAGGTCCGCCAGCCGGTAGGCATGTCCGCCCAGGGACAGGTTCCGGCCTTCGGCGGTGTTGTAAACGACGGTGTGGTCGGCCGGGGCCCGCAGTATGCTTTGGTCGGCGAGGAACGGGGCGTCGGGCCGCCCGGTCCCGTCGCACTCGTCCAGGCGCGCCGTCTCGAAATTCGTGATGGCGCCCGTGACCACTGTCTGTCCGGTTCCGCTTTCCAGCGCGACGTATTGAACCAGTCTGATATCCAACTCTGCGAGGGTGATGGACCCGTCGCAGGCCAGCTCGACCTCGCCGCGAAAGCGGGGAGCGTCGTTTCCGCGCGAGGAGCCCAGATTAAGCGAGCCGGTGAGTACGATGTTGCCGGTGATGCCGTCGCGGATGCGCAGGTCGGCCGCATAGCGCACCGATGTCGCGCGGTCGGCGGGCCCCTTGATGTCGCCGACGGTCACATTGTGATAGTTGGCGATCGAGAACAGCGCCTTGGAATCGTCCGAATAGCTGCCGCGTCGGTCCCAGCCCAACAGCCGCCCGATGTCGGCATCGCCGGAGCTGTCGCCGCCGTCCAACTCGATATTCCCCGCCCGAACGTTCTGCGAGCGGTTCCCTTCGGTGGAGGTACGGACATCGCCCACGTGCAAGCGGCCGACATGATTGACGACGACATCGCCGCCGCTCCACGCTTCGGTGTCGGCCCGAATATCACCAACCCGGCCTTCGCTGTCGGCGATCAGAACGGGGCCGGAACTGTACACGCTCACCGTGCCCGCTCGGCCTCGGGAGCCCGACGCCCGGGCGTCCAGATGCCCGACCCGGACCGGGCCGGCACGGTCTTCGGGCGTTCCGATCCGGATGTCGCCCGCACTCAGTTCATCGCTCCTGGTTGGCCTGATGCGGGTCACAATGCCGCCCATCGCGATGGACCCGACGTTCTCGATGACGATATCTGCCGAATCATTATTTCCCTCGCGGAGGGTACGAATCGCCACGCCGTCGTCGCCCTCGATGGAACCGCCGTTCAGGTCAAGGACCAGCGTCCCTGCGGCGTGATCGCTGTACAGGCGATATTCGCCGAGAGTCAGGCCGGGGTCCGCGACGGGCGTTTCCCCGCCGTCCCCGTCGCGATCGCCCCATCGAAAGGTCCAGTCGGGCGCTTCTCCGGAGGGGACAACCGTGTTGCCTTCACCGTCCCCGACGATCCGCGGCGCCTCGCCGTCGATTTGCTGGTGGCTCGAAATCTCGAAGGATTGGGCGCCGCGCGTCAGCGCCAGTGTTGCAACACAGCATGCCGCAAAGGTAAACCATCGCTTCATCGTACGATCTCCTGTTCTGTGGATTGTGCGCTGTGGGGTGTGGGCAGCGGGGACATCATCAGCGGTGCGGGACGGACCGCGGTGGAGAGACCGGCCCATCCCCGCTGCAACCTTCATCTGCCTCATAGAGTTCTTTCGAGGTCACGGCCAAGTCAGGAACCTCTTTGCGTCTGTCATTATCCTACCACATTTCCGTTCAGAATCCAGCGCGCAGCCGATGTCTCGAAGCGCGCAAACGGATATCATCCGGCGACGAATGCAGTGGAGGCACCGGGCTGCGAATGGGCAAACGGGACAGTTCCCGGCCGTTCTCGCTCCTCTCAATCTTGAATCACGAACAGTTTCCCGAGGGTCCAGAACGTTCCCTTAATGATATAGCCGACCGGGCCGAGGATCACCCGCCTGCGGATCGAGACCTCAATGGTCGCAAGGTCGACCTGGGCCCGGAGCGACCGCAGCCGGGCTTCCTTGGCGTCGATGTCGGCCTGGAC
>PUPC01000336.1 GCA_003553185.1 Planctomycetota bacterium
CGATCGGTGTCGTCGGGACCTATCCGCCACGCCAGTGCGGGATCGCCACGTTCACACAGGACCTGTGCCGTGCGATGGACAAGGTGTTCAACCCCGGTCGCGTTCTGGTGGTTGCCCTCGACGACGAGACCGAGGGCTTTCACTATGGCGACGAGGTCGCGTTTCAGATTCGGGACACGCGGCTGCAGGACTATCATCTGGCCGCCAATTTTCTGAACATCAACCAACTCGACGCCGTGGTGGTCCAGCATGAGTTCGGCCTGTTCGGCGGCCCGGCGGGCGCGGATGTGCTGTCCCTGGTCCGCGACCTCACCATGCCGGTAATCACCAACTTCCACACCGTGCTCGAGGAGCCGAACGACGACCAGCGGGCGGTGGTCAAAGAGCTGGGCAAGCTCTCGGCCCGGGTATTGATCATGAGCCGGAAGGCGCGGGACATGCTGACGTCGATCTATAACGTGCCCGATCAGAAGATCGCGTTCGTCCCCCACGGCATCCACGGCGTGCCGTTCATCGATCCCAATTATTATAAAGACCGCTTCGGCGTCGAGGGCCGTGACGTCATCCTGACCTTCGGGCTGCTCTCGCAGAACAAGGGCATCGAGTATATGATCCGGGCAATGCCCCGTGTGGTCGAGGAACACCCCGACGCGGTGTACCTGGTCCTGGGCGCCACCCATCCCCATATCCTGCGGCACGAGGGCGAGGCCTACCGGCACCAGCTCCAGCAGATGGTCCGCGAGCTGGGGATGGAAGAGCACGTCATATTCCACAACCGGTTCGTGAATCTCGACGAGCTGACACAATACATCGGCGCGGCCGACATTTACGTCACGCCTTACCTCAGCCGGGAGCAGATCACGTCCGGCACCCTGGCCTATGCGGTGGGCGCGGGCAAGGCGGTGGTATCGACGCCCTACTGGTACGCCGAGGAAATGCTGTCCGACGGGCGGGGGCTGTTGGTTCCGTTCCGGGATTCCGACGCGCTGGCCGCCGAGGTCGTGCGGCTGCTCGATCGCGAGGCGCTGCGGCACTCGATGCGCATCCGGGCCTACAAGTACGCCCGTGAGATGGTGTGGGAGAACGTCGCCGCCCGGCACGTCGAGATCGCCCGGCACGTCACGGAAGAGCGGGTCCAGCGAGCCCGCCCGGTGTTCGCCCAGATGGAAACGAGCAGGACGCTCCCCCAGCCCGACCTCCGCCAGTTGATGGCCCTGACCGACGACACCGGCATCCTGCAGCACGCCATCTACTCGATCCCCCACCGCAAACACGGGTATACGACCGACGACAACGCCCGGGCATTGAACGCAGCGTCGCTCCACTGGGAGCTGCTGCACGACGACGCCATCACCCCTTACATCGATACCTACCTGGCATTCCTGGTCGATGCCTTCGACTCGAAGACCGGGCGTTTCCACAATATAATGTCGTATGACCGCCGTTGGCTGGACCACGTGGGCAGCGAAGACGCCCATGGCCGGGCCCTGTGGGGCCTCGGCCTGGCCACGGCCCACGCCCCGAACCGCTCCATCCTCAGCTTGGCCGTCCGCCTGTTCCACCAGGCCCTGCCCGTGACCGAGGAGTTCACCTCGCTCCGGGCCATCGCCTTCACGGTGATCGGCATCCAGGCCTACCTCAAGCATTTCGGGGGGGACGCCACGGCGAGGCGAGTTCGGCGCGTCCTCGCCACCAAGCTGCTTGACCACTTCAACGGGAACGCCGGCGAGGATTGGCTGTGGTTCGAGCGCAAGGCGGTCTATGCGAACGCCCGGCTGCCCCACGCCCTGCTCGTCGCAGGCCGGGCGACGGCGGACGATGCGATGGCCGAGGCGGGGCTCAAGTCGCTCGAATGGCTCCTCGATGTCCAGACCGGCGAGAACGGATGCCTGTCCATCATCGGCAACCGCGGCTGGCTCCCGCGCGGCGGGAGCCCCGCCCCGTTCGATCAGCAGCCCATCGAGGCGATGGGGCTCGTCGAGGCCTGTGCAGAGGCGTATCACCTGACCCGGGACGACAAATGGATCGAGGAGGCTCGCCGCTGCCTCGACTGGTTCCTCGGCCGAAACGACCTCAACGTACCGCTCTACGACTTCGAGACCGGCGGCAGCTGTGACGGCCTGATGCCGGACGGGGCGAACAAGAATCAGGGAGCCGAATCCACCCTCGCGTGGCTGATCTCGTTGCTCACGCTAATGCAGCTAACGGCTGCACGGAATCTTGCCGATACTACTATGGTAGAGGCGACCGGTTCCGGCGACGCTGAGCCAACGAGCGCACCAGCCAGCGAGGACATTGGATGATCCAGGCCCCCATCGTGATGGTCTCGAGCTACCCACCCCGACTCTGCGGGATCGCCACGTTCTGCGAAGAAGCACGAGAGTTCATCCGGAAAAACGATCCGCGTAGAGACGTCCCGGTCATCAGCCACACCGACGGCTCGGGAGAGGGCGTCTATCCCCTCATCGACCTGTCGGCCAGGGACTGGTGGCGGCCCGTGGTGGAAAAAGTCGATGAACTCCAGCCCTACGCCGTTCACATCCAGCACGAGTATGGACTCTACGAACACGTCGATGCACGCGGCTGTGGCGACGGGAACGCCGGCTTCCTCGAGATGCTGGGGGCGCTCGGCGACTACCCCATCATCATCGAACCGCACACCATCCACGGCCGGCTGCGGGACCGCGAGGCCGAGTTCATCCATAAGATGTGCGAGCGGGCAGACATCGTCCTGTTCAAGTGCGCCTACCAGAAGTGGCGACTCGACTGGAACTTCCGGTGCATGGGCTGGGAGACGCCCGACAACATCATGGTCGTTCCCCACGGCGCCCGGCCGGACATCCGATACGGCTCGGACGACATCCCGCGCATCCGAACCGAACTCGGCCTGAACAATCCCGGCCACCTCCCCGACCGGCTCGTCGGACTCATCGGCTGGATCCAATCCAACAAGCGATGGGACATACTCACCTCGATGTGGGAGGACATCGCCCGCGAGATCAAGCACCGGACGGGGCAGGACTGGGGCCTGCTCGCCGCCGGCTCCATGCGCGATCCGGCCCACCGAGAGGACTACCGGCGATATCGCAGCGAGATCGACTCGCTCAAGGAGAAGGGGCTGGCGCACTACTGCGAGTTTATCCCCCGGGGCGAGCCGTACTACAAGATGATGGCCGTCTGCGACTTCGTCGTCCTGCCCTCCATCGACGAGACCCAATCGGGTACGCTGGCCCGCATCATCGCGCTCAACCGGCCATACGTGACAACCGCTCCCCTGGAGGGGCTGACCGCACAGACGCTGGAGAGCGGCGGCGGGCTCCTGTTCACCAACAAGCGGATGCTGAGGGAGGCGGTGACCCGCCTGGCGTGCGACGAGCAATTCCGGAGCGAACTTGCCCGACGGCTCAAGGGCTACCTGCGCGATGTCGTGTCCTGGGAACGGGTCGCCGAACAGTACGAGACCGCCTATCACACCGCCCGACAGGCCCGTATGACCGGCGAACCCGTCCGGTTCCCGCCCGAGTTCTGAAATCGATGGCGGCCGGCAGGCGGGCCGACACCGGATCAGCGTCGCGCGGCTCGAGCGACTTCCCGGACCGTCTCCGGCAAATGCCGTTCCGGCTCGCCCAGAATCTCGAACAGTCGGGAACTGTCTGACAGGAAGGGCGGCCATTCGCCCGGCCGGTCGTCGAACACCGGATCGACTCCCAATCCGTCGGCGGCGATCTGGACCAGCTCACGCCGGGACACGATCTCGGGCCCGCCGCACAGGAGAATGGTCGGGGGACTGTCGGCGAGATCGAGGGCTCCGACTGTGTACCGGCACACGTCGACCAGGTCGATGGGGGCGAAGCGATACGGATACTCGGCGCCCGTGCCCGGGATCGGCTCGCTCTTGCTGACGGCTGCGACGTAGAACGCCGCATGCTCCTCGAAGTCCATCGGCCAGTAGTACCTGAGGATGGCCGTGGGTGTTCCGAACTCGGCCGAACAGGCGATCCCGATCTGCTCCATCGCATATTTGCCCAGGTGATATCCCTCCGGCCCGGGGGCGGGCGGGATATCCTCGTTCGCCACTTCCGTCGATTCGGGGTACACGCCGCCGGTGGACGCCAGGACCGCTGCTCTGGCGTCCCGCCATCGGTACATCACCTTCAGGGCCATCGTCGAGTTCGTCGCGGCTACTTCCTTCGGATCGTCTGACTCCGCCTTCTGCGGTTCCGACCGGCTGCGCCCGTTATCGGCCGACGACCCCTTGGGAGCGTCCCATTGGCAGGCCTGGTGGATGAGATAGTCGACGTCGGGGAGATCATCCAGCGAGTCGGCCGTCAGGTCGCGCCTCCAGGGGGTGACGCCCCAGCTTTTGACCTCGTCCACGGACGGGTGGGCTTTCGAGAACCGGGCCACGCCGTGGATTTCCAAGTCCCCTTCAGCCAGGGTCCTCCCCAGCCGTCCGCCAATCATGCCGGTGATACCGGTTATCATCACTCTGCCTGTCATCGGTTGCAGTCTCCTCTTGATCGCAGTGTCAAACGCGGCCCATTATATGCCGGGCACAGACCAAGATCAAAGCCGGGGCAAGGTCCGAGCCATTTGATAATGCAAGCCGGTTCTGCGATAATGCGGGCGAGAAAAGGAGGTCCAGCAATGCGGTTCATTAAGATGCACGGCTGCGGAAACGATTACATCATCGTCGACGGGTTCGAGGAGGTTGTGCCCGAACTCGAACAGGCGGCGCGGACGGTGAGCGACCGCCACTTCGGGATCGGAGGCGACGGCCTGGTCGTCATCCTGCCCGCCGATACGGCCGACCTCCACATGCGGATGTTCAACCCCGACGGCAGCGAGGCCGAGATGTGCGGCAATGCCATCCGATGCGTCGCCAAATACGCCCGCGAACACGGCATCGTCTCCGGGACCGAGATGGATGTCGATACGCTCGCCGGCGTGAAGCACCTCGAACTGTCGGTCGAGGACGGGATCGTCGTGCGGAGCCGTGTCAACATGGGACCGCCGCGCCTGGAGCGGAGCCGGATTCCGATGGCGGGTCCGCCCGGCCGGGTTATATCCGAGCCGCTGGACGTTGACGGCCAGATGTTCCAGATCACCTGTGTCTCGATGGGCAACCCCCACACGGTCATCCGCATCGACCAGGACCCCGAGAGCTACCCGGTGACCGAACACGGCCCGGCCATCGAGCACCACCCGAATTTCCCGGCACGGACCAACGTCGAGTTCGTGCAGGTCCTCTCCGCCGGCGAGGTGCGAAGCCGGACCTGGGAGCGCGGGGCGGGCGAAACCCTCGCCTGCGGTACCGGGGCCTCGGCGACAGCAGTGGCCTGCGCCCTGAACGGATGGACCGATCGCTCGATCGTCGTACATCTGCGGGGCGGAGACCTGGAGATCGAGTGGGGGGCGGACGATACGGTTTATATGACCGGCCCGGCCGTCGAGGTGTACCGGGGCGAGATCGACCTGGATTGAGCGGCGGCGGTCCGCCCTGGAAAGCGGTCCGAATTCCGGGCCGTCAGGCGCCCCAGAAATCGTCCGCGTCGAGCAAAACGTCGCGATATTCGCGGGGGACCGGATAGATTACCGGCTCCTGCTTGCCCTGGTTCTCCTCGTGGCACCGATCGCAGATCCGGTTCCACGGGCCGTGCGACCGGAACGGGTGGTTGCAGCCCAGGCATATGCGGACGGCGGCCTTGGGCCGGGTGAGGTCCACCTTTTTCCGGTTGTGGCGGCCGGCTCCGCTCCGGGTGCGGCGGCTGCCACGCCGGTTCGACCGGCCGGATGTGTAGGTGCGATGTCCCATAATCGCCTCCTTAGCGGGCCGTTTGGCCCATACCGGTTATCGGCGAGGTGAACTGATGTTTAGCGAAAAATGCTCTCTACTCAACCAACCGGGAAAATGCGGAGGAATCACGTGAGATCTTATATCGTCCCAATTGCCCTCCTGATCGGCGCAATAGCCGGTTGCCGCGGCACGTTCCCCATCGAGCACCGGATGCCACCGCTCCTCATACCCGCCGACGCCCGACCCCGGGCGATCGCCGTCGAGACGTTCGAGGTCGGGGCGGAGACCGATCCGGCACTGGGCCAACTGGCGACCCGCGTCCTGACGAACCGCATCGCGAACAGCACTCATTATGAACTGGCCGCAAGGCCGAGGTCGGGAACGCTGGTTCTCGGAGGCAGGGTGCGGTGCAAGATCACCGACGAGCAGGCGGTCCGGCCGGAGCAGAATGACGAGCCGGTGCAGGCGGTCGCCGCGGACGTCACGGTTGCCATCGCAGGGGCGACCGAAACAGGCGACCCGCTGTTTTCGATCGTCGTGCGGCCGACCCCTGCCGACAGGGACCGGCTCGCCGGGTATGCCACCGAGCCGGAGCTGCTCGGTGAGGAACTGGTCCGGGCCTGCATCGAGGCGTTCGTCGCCGACATCTCGCCACGAACGGTGACCGTTCGGGGGCATACACCGGGACCGCTCTCTGGAAGTGGCAGGACGCGGAGGGCGATCGGCAAGCTCGGGGAGGACCCCGCAGGGGCCGTGGTGGAGCTGACCGAAGCGGTCGACGAGAACCCGGACGACGCCGCGGCCTGGAACGCGCTCGGCTTCCTCAGCGAGGCGGCCGGCGACCTCGAAGCCGCAAGCGAATGCTACCTCCGGGCGATCGACGCTCGCCCCCGGGCCGCCTATCGCAGCAACTTCGAGCGAGTGCGGGCGCTGATCGAACGGCGGGACGCGATGCGGCTCGATGAGGAATAAGCCGCCCGTTCACCGCGACCGCTTTTTCCGCCGGGCGGGGTCGGGCACGACGACGACGGGGCAGTGGGCTCGCTGCAGAACCCGTTCGCACACGCTCCCGACGAGCATTTGATAGAGCGCTCCACGCCCGTGCGAGCCGAGAACAATCCGGTCCACGTCCAACTCCTCGGCCTTCTCGAGAACCTTGTCGGCGATCTGCCCCGCGACCACCAGGGCCTCACTCTCCAAGCCGTTCCCGTCCAGCAGCCGCTGGTAGCGTTCCAGGCGGCGCTTCGCCCTGCGAATCTCGGCGGCGATCAGTTCCCGGACCATCTGGGGGCCGGCGTCGAACCCCACGAACTCGGGATCGGGCGGGGCGACGTGGATGAGCCACAGCTTGGCATCGAATACATCGGCCAGCGTGGCCGCCTCGCGCAACACCGGCGCGGTCACGCCTGAAAAATCAATCGGGACCAGGATGTTCGTCTTCATCGGCCTCCCTCGCTTCAAGGCAAATCTTACCCAAGGTATTACTCGCGTTGGTTTGCCTTATCGAGTTCACGTTGACATTGTTATTCTTTGTACTTACGCGCCTTTTCCAGAAGAATAAGCAGCTCTTCAACCCCTCCATCGTCTCTGCCATCTCTGTAATACTGGAAACTGGTTTCCTCATCCTTCAGAAAGCGTTCAACCATGTCCATGACGTCCCAGACTTTCTGTAAGGCCTTATCTATCAGTTCCCGAGAAACACCGCCAGGCCAGGGGACCTTGTTCAGAGAGCAGGGTAGATCGTTGTGAGCAAGAAGTTTGTTGCGACGGTCGCGTATAGGTTTGCAGTAAGCAACGAGGTCCTTGATGGCTTCTTTAATCTGTTCAGCAACCTCCGAATCTAATTTCTGGATGATATGATCTTCCTCCAGACGCAGGAGAGAGAGGTTGTTTTTCCCCTTCGTACGTGGCGGGTCAGTCAGTCGCGAGAACTGCAAGAGTATGGTATCAGACAACATGTCCTCAACATGGAGAAAAAACCAAGGGGCTGAAGCCCTCAACAATTGCATTGTGGCTTTGCTATCTGGAAACAACTTCTTGTACATACACCATCTCACATGTAGCCAGACGACTTGCCTCTGGAGGGCGTCAAATACTTCATGCGGGTTTTCTAGATCGTGTTTAGTGACCATTCGTTCCTATCCCTGTCTTGAACCGTTTGCTTTCAGGACAGCTCGATCACCAAGTCATCCCTTTGGTAGCCCAAAAGAGCCATAACATCCCAGCACCTTTTCATCGTAGCGTTTGCACTCAAATTCGCCTCAATATAAATTCCCGAATCGCCAATCTCTCGGGGGGCGTGCATCCAACTTGGGTCCCGGTCGAAGTATCGTTTCGAGAGCACTTTTTCATATTCACTACTATGTGACCTAAACAAGTCAGTGCATAACTGGCATAGCAGGTCTCGCCAAGACCGCACTCTCACCTTTCGCCCATTGAAAATATACGCGACAGGTTTTTTTCTGGCGTAAGAATCAGGTCTTGGTTTGGAACCGAGCCCAAGATCCGTTCGAAGTACTGTCTGGGTCTTTTTGCGTTGCCCCTGCATAACATCCGCCAAAAACTCTGCCGCGGTTTCATTATCAGGACGGTGACCGCAAACTGCTTCGACCTTTTCGACCAAAAGTTCTAGGAGCAGTTCATCGGGCTCTTGGCACAATTCTCGCCAGGCCTGCGGCATAGCGCTGTGGATTTTTCGCTTTTTTTCCCGGTCCTTGTGCGTCGCTTCAGCTTTCTTGATTGCCGTCCCGTCTTTGATGGCTTCTCGATTCAAGAACGAGACGAACTGCCGGGCTGCTGTGCTGATTTCCTGTTCCCGGATATCGATAGCGTAAAACTTCCGCTCCTGCCATGACCCTTGATACAGGGGGAGGTAGAACCACCAAACAAGACCGTTTGTCAAGATTGCAATCTTCACCCCACGCTGGAACGCGTAGTCCAGCAACTGCCTCTGGTGCTTCTCCAGATTTTCGCTCGTGCGTTTGACTTCTATGAACACATCGGGCTCTTCTCGAGCTTTCAGACAGTAATCCACGCGGCCATCGCCGACAGAATACTCTGGAACTACCTCCCGGATGTTGTAGCAGTCCCATCCGAGATGAGCCAACACAGGCAAGACGGCACCCTGCTTGCTGGCTTCCTCTCCGCTTTGGAAAAGAGCACTGTCGTTGCGCAAATGCTCCAGAAGGCCCTTGAATTTGTCCATAATTTGTCCCCCATGATTAACCGGGCTTATGCGCATAACTGCAGAGATGCGCGCAAAGATATACCGACATATCGGCCTGAGTTCGCCACCGGTGCACATATGATAACACCTGGAGATGCCGGCCACAAGCGGCCCCACCGCCCGGCGCCGGGCACCGATTGACCGTCGCGGGCCGCGATGGTACATTTGTGCCATGGACCTCGAAGGCAAACGGGTGACGGTGATGGGGCTCGGCCGGTTCGGCGGAGGCGTGGGAGTGGCGCGGTTCCTGCTCGCCGAGGGGGCGCGGGTGATCGTCACCGACCTCGACTCGGAGGAGAACCTGGCCGGGCCGATCGATGCCGTCGGGCCCAGGGCCGCCTATCACCTGGGCGGCCACCGGGAAGAGGACTTCACCGAGGCAGACCTCGTCGTCGTGAATCCGGCGGTCCCGCCCCGGTCCGACTATCTCCGACTCGCCCGCGACGCGGGCGTGCCCGTCACCACCGAGATCAACCTGTTTTTCGAAAGGTGCCCGGCCCGGACCATCGGCGTCACCGGCAGCGTGGGGAAGACGACCACCGTGTCGATGCTCGGGCGGGCACTGGAGGCGGGGACCGGGCGCACGGTCTGGGTGGGCGGGAACATCGGCGGCTCGCTGCTCGACAAGCTCGCCCGCATGTCCGAAAGCGACCTGGCGGTCCTCGAACTGTCCAGCGCCCAACTGTATCGGCTGGGGCCGACGGGCCTGGCGCCCGACGTGGCCGTGGTGCTGAACGTGTCGGAGAACCACATCGACTGGCACGGCTCGATGGCCGACTATATCGCCGCCAAAAAGCAGATCATCGCCGGTCCCGACCACCGAGCGGTCGCGGTCCTCAACCACGACGACCCGATCGTGAGGACTTGGGCGGCGGACGCCCCCGGGCGGGTGGTGTTCTACAGCGTCTCGGAACGGCCGGCCGAGGGCCTGTCACGCCGAGGTAATGAGCTGTTCTGGAATGACGGGCGTGCGGAGCGGCCGGTGCTCGACACCGCCGGGATGGTCCTGCCGGGCGAGCACAACGTGGCCAACGCCGCCGCAGCACTCGCCGCCTGCGCGGTGGTCGGGGCGGACCTCGAGCGGGCCGGTGCCGCCCTCGCCGCGTTCGAGGGGGCCGACCATCGGCTCCAGTTCGTCCGCGAGATCGCGGGAGTGCGGTTCTACAACGACTCGAAGGCGACCACGCCCACCGCGGCACTCGCCGCGCTCCGGGCTTTTGACCAGCCGGTCACGCTCATCCTTGGCGGCCGCGACAAGGGCGTCAGCTACGCGGAACTGGCCGACGAGACGGCCCGCTGCCGAGCGGTCGTACTCACCGGCGAGATGGCCGAGCCGCTGGAGACGCTCATCGGCGAACGGCAGCCGTCTGTCCCGACGGAGCGGGTGCCGCATTTCGTCGATGCCGTACATGCCGCCGCCCAACTCGCCCGGCCGGGCGACGTCGTCCTGCTCTCGCCTGCCTGCACCAGCTACGATCAGTTCAAGAACTTCGAGCAGCGGGGCGTCCGGTTCGTCGAGACGGTCAACTCGATGCGTTCCGAAGACGTGGGACCGGACTGAGCAGAATCATGCTTTCGTACGTTCGCCCTGTCCGGTAGAATAACCCGTAAGTTAGTCGGAAATGTCAACGAGCGAATTCAGCGACGGGAGGAGATGATGTCCGAAAGCGAAAAGGAACAGAGGCGGCGCGAGTACCCCCGCGTCAAGGAGTCGTGCGAGGTCAGTTTCCGGGTGGTGGACGACGCGGCCGGCCGGCCGGAGGATGAAGGAGCCAAGGCGGTAAACATCAGCGGCGGGGGGATGTGCTTCCGGTCCCACCGGATGTTGACGCCCGGATCTATGGTCGCGCTCAGGATGGCGCTCGAGGGACTGCCCTCGCCGGTGGTCGCGCTCGCCAGGGTGGTGTGGTGCGAGCAGCAGCCGGATTCCGACGACCAATACGACGTCGGCGTCGAGTTCTGGTGGATCGGCTGGGCGGAGGCGGAATCGCAAAAGGCGATGCTGACCTACATCAACGGCAAGCTCAAGGACTTGGGAGTGGATACTTCCGAGGATCCCGGCTGAGCGGGCCGGGTTCGGCGGGCCGCCTCGAGGTCAATCCAGCCGCAGTGCCCGGACGGCGTTCCCTGCCATCACCGCCCGGCGGGCATCCTGGTCGAGCTCGAGCCGGGCGAACAGGGTCTCGTACAGGTCGCGCATCACGCCCAGGTACCGGTAGTGGACATCGGTGCCGAACAGGATTTTCTGCCAGGGCCGAATCACCGTCCGAACTCCCCCGTAGCTGTAGTCCTTGTCGTTCCACCACAGCATCTGCCGGAAGAACTCCGGCTCTTTTTTTCGCAGGGTGGTGCCCGACAGGTCGAGATAAACGTTGTCGTTGCACCGAGCGACCTCACACGCCTCCTCGTACCACGGGTTCCCCAGCCGGGTTCCGATGAGGGTCAGCTCGGGGAACGCCCGGGCGATGGTGTCCAGCCCGATCGGTCGCATCCGACGGCAGCATACGTTGTACAGGTGGTCGCGCCCGGAGTTCGGCAGCAGGCCGAGCTGGAAGATACAAGGCATCCCCAACTGGCCCGCCCGGGCATAGACCAGGTAATACTCGCGGTCGTCGTAATCGCTCTCGGGGACCGCGAACTGGAGCCCGTGGAAGCCGCGGTCGTGGAACTGGCCGACCATACCGGGATAATCCCTGCCCAACCGGAAATAGGCGAACGGGACGAACAGGTCGGGATGGCGGTCCGCCGCAGCCAGCACCTCGTCGTTCGAGGCGTAGTCGTATTGGGCCGGCCCACCCATCAGCACCATCCGGTCGATCCCCGCCTCCCGTGCCGCCTTGGCCAGCCGATGCTCGTAGCCCCGACCGGTAAACAGATGGGCGTTCACGTCGATGACCATCGCGTCCCCTCGGCAGATCACAAGACACCGGCAAGACGGCTCGCTTCGGCCGGGCACCACCCGGCCTGCCCCGGCAGACGAGCCGGTGTGCGGTACCGTCCAAGGCCCTTATACCACAGTCCGGGCCGGGCCTCAAGCGATAGCCAGCCCGTTCGCCCCCGCCGGGGTGGCAGTTGAACCCGACGGGTCGGGCGGTTATACTGGCGTTTGACGTAGATGTGTCCAAGGGAAGGAAGATCGGCCCTCAAGGAGGACAGCCATGGTGGTCAACATTGTCGGGCGGCACATGGAACTGGCAGACGAGGACAAACTTCATGCGGAGGAAGAAGCCCGAAAGCTGGGCAAGTTTTTCAACGGCGTCAACGACATACAAGTGACCTTCGAACGCGAGGGCAACGCGATCAAGTCCGAGATCATATGTATGGTGAGCGGCGGCAGAACGCTGGTTGCAAACGAGATGGGGGAGACCGTACACCAATCACTGGAATTCGCGTCGGCGAATATGGCGCGGCAGATCAAGCGATACAAGGGAAAGCTTCACCGGCGGCGCGCCGGCCGGGAGGCCCCGGAGGAGCCGCCGACGACCGAAGGCGAATCCCCCTGAGCAATGGAGGTGCCATAGATGCGACTCGGGGATTTCATCCTCGAAGAGGCGATCATTCGCGAGTTAAGGCCCGCTAGCAAACGAGAGGCACTCGCCGAGATGGTTCAGCATTTCGTCGACGCCGGCTGTCTCGAGCCCGGATCGGTCGAGTCGGTCGTCGATGCTCTCTTAGCCCGTGAACAGATCGGCAGCACCGCCATCGGGCACGGCGTGGCGATACCACACGCCAAACACAAAGATGTCCAGCGGTTGATCGGCGCCTACGCCCACAGTTCGGAAGGGATCGAGTTCGACGCCCTGGACGGGCGGCCGGTCAAATCGATCTTTCTCATCTTGTGGCCGGATGGTGTCATCGGGCCGCACCTGGAGGCCATCGCACAGATCAGTACTCTGATCAAGCGGAAGAACTGGCTCAGACGGCTGCTCACCTGCTCCGAGCGGCGGGATATTGTCGATCTGTTTGCCGAAGTAGACCGAGAATTGGAAAACGCCGTGGGATGAGCCGACATCAAGCTCAAATCCCTGTAGACAAGGACGAAAGCTTGCATCTGCGCCCGATGCAGGCCCTGAACGAGCGCGCCCTGAAATACAAGTCGGACCTCACACTCACCCGGAACGGACACGCTGCAGACGCGAAAAGTATGCTCGAGCTGATGTTGCTCGCCGGGAGGAAGGGGCCGCTCGTGCTCGAAGGACAAGGACCGGACGCAGAAGAGGCCGTGAATGCCCTCTCGGCCCTGCTCGACCAGCAGTTGAACAAGAGATAGCCCGTGGAACGATTCAAGGGAATTGGCGTGTCCGGTGGGGTGGCCGTCGGCGACGTGTACATCATCGAGAGCGAACGGATGACCGTCGGCCGACGCAAGATCTCCCCGGACGGCGTCGAGGATGAGGTCGAGCGGTTCCACGACGCGATCTCAAAGGCCATCGAGGGCATCCGGGACGACCAGACCCGACTGGTCCCCCGCCTGGGAGAAGAATACCTCGCCATCTTCGACAGTCACATCCGGCTCCTCGACGACAAGATGCTCCGCCAGAGCGTCGAACGACGCATCCGCGAGGAACACATGGTCGCAGAGACCGCAGTCGACGAGGTGCTCCGAGAGCACGTCAAACTGCTGTTCGAAGACAAAAGCACCGCCCGCTGGGTGTCCGACATATACGATATCCAGAGCCGCCTGCACCGCGTACTGATGGGCCGAAGCACCGGCGACCTGCGCGAGATGAAAGAGCCGGCCATCGTCGTCGCCGAAGACCTGATGCCCTCACAGACCGTCTCATTCGACCGCGAGCAGGTGCTGGGCATCGCCATGGAAGAGGGTGGGATCACCTCTCACACCGCCATCATCGCCAACGCATTGGGCATCCCCGCCGTGGTCGGGGTGACCGGGCTCACCGCCGAGGTCCGGGCTGGCGACCGGCTGGTGGTGGACGGCGAGGCCGGCGAAGTGGTGGTCAACCCTGATCCGGAGACCGCCGAACGATATGTCCGGATCGAGCAGGATATCGTCGAGTCAGACCGGCGTCTGCTCCACGAGCAGGCACCGCTGCCCGCCGAGACGGTCGATGGATGGCGTACCGCACTCTACGCAAACATCGAGTTCCCCAAGGAGGTCGAAACGGCACTCGAGAACGGGGCCGAGGGCATCGGGCTCTATCGCACCGAATACCTGTACCTGGAGAAGGGGCGCGAACCGACCGAAGAAGAGCACTATGAGGCATACCGATCGGCCGCCGAGGCGATGTGGCCCCGGCCGGTGGTCATCCGCACACTCGACCTCGGCGCAGACAAGGCGGCAGCCGGCGGCGGCCGCGAGGCCCGTTCCGAACCAAATCCCTTCCTCGGATGCCGCTCCATCCGCCTGTGCTTCGAGCGCGAGCCGATGTTCAAAACCCAACTCAGGGCAATCCTCAGGGCGTCCGTCTTCGGATATATCCGCATCCTCCTGCCGATGGTCACCTCGCTGGCCGAAGTTCGATGGGCACAATCGATCATCGAAGAAGTCCGGGACGAACTGTACACCGAAGGGATCAAGCACGAGGGCGACGTCGAGGTCGGCGCGATGATCGAGGTCCCCAGCGCCGCACTCCAGGCCGACACGTTCGCCGAGGAAGTCGATTTCTTCTCCATCGGCACCAACGACCTCATCCAGTACACACTGGCCGTCGATCGGTCGAACCCGGTGGTCTCGTACCTGTTCCAGCCGGCCCACCCGGCGGTCATCAAGCTGATCAAAAACACCATCGACGCGGGCGACGCCGCCGGTATCCCGGTCGCCATGTGCGGCCAGATGTCCGGGGACCTCTCGTTTCTCATTCTCCTGCTCGGGTTGGGCCTGCGGGCGTTCAGCACCAGCCCGAATGTACTCCCCGAACTGAAACGGGCCATCCGCATGGTCAGCATCGAGAACGCCAGGGAGGTCGCCGCCGCCGTGCTCGAAGAATCGGACGCCGCCGCCGCACTGAAAATACTGCGGGCCGGTCGAGCCGACTTGCTCCAGGACGAAGAATAGCGGGCACGCCGCACAAATCCAAAAAGTGAGCCCGCCATCCCCGGGCCCGCCAATCCTCAAAAGCAACGCATCGATAAACAGAGGCCGACGTCCGGAGACGGGCCTAGAAATGTGGCCATTGGTTTCGTCGCGGGCTCGCTGGGGATGGTGCGAGGAGAGGGACTCGAACCCTCACGCCCGAAGGCACGGGGTCCTAAACCCCGCGCGTCTGCCAATTCCGCCATCCTCGCCTTCGGTTTCAGCTTACTCCGCCGCCCGCCAAAAGTCAAATCAGAGGGACAGACCGCAGGGCAATATGGTGGGGAGTTGATCTGCACGGCCCGCAGATCAATCGGGCAATTGACCTGTCACGTCCTTGGTTTATAATCAAGACAAGTGGTATTCAGACAGGAGATATTATGGCGTTTGCACCGATCCCGGACATTCTGGCGGACATCGCGGCGGGCAGTATGGTGGTCGTGGTGGACGACGAGGACCGCGAAAACGAGGGCGACCTGGTGATGGCGGCGGAGAAGGTCCGCCCCGAGGACGTCAATTTCATGCGGAAGTACGGCGGGGGGCTGATCTGCCTGCCGCTGACCGCCGAGAAGTGCGACGAGCTGCACCTGCCGGCCCTGCCCGGCGAGGGGCCGCGTACGATGTGCGCGTTCACCATCTCCATCGGGGCGAAGGAGGGGACGACGACGGGGATTTCGGCCCACGACCGGGCGACAACGATCCGGACGGCGGTCCGCGACGACTGCCGCCCGTCCGACCTGCACCGGCCGGGCCACGTGTTCCCCCTCCGGGCCCGCGACGGCGGCGTGCTCGTCCGCGCCGGCCACACCGAGGCGTCGGTCGACCTCGCCCGGCTGGCCGGGCTGAAGCCGGCCGGGGTCATCTGTGAGATTATGAGCGAAGACGGGACGATGGCCCGCCTGCCCGAACTGGAGCACTACTGCGAGACGCACGGTCTGAAGATGTGCACGATCGAGGACCTGATCGCCTATCGCCGCAAGCAGGAGCGGTTGATCGAGCACGTCACCTCGGCCCGGCTGCCCACGATGTTCGGCGATTTTGACCTGCACTGCTACCGGTCGGAGTTCGATAATTATGTCCACCTGGCCCTGTGCCTCGGCGGGATCAAGCCCGGCGTCGAGCAGGACCTGCCGATACTGGTTCGGGTCCATTCCGAATGTCTGACCGGCGACATCTTCCACTCGACCCGGTGCGACTGCGGCGATCAACTCGAGAAGGCCCAGGCGATGATCGCCGAGGAGGGCCGGGGCGTGATCCTCTACATGCGGCAGGAAGGCCGGGGCATCGGCCTCGCCAACAAACTGCACGCCTATAAGCTGCAGGACGACGGGATGGACACGGTCGAGGCGAACGAGGCGCTGGGGTACGCGGCGGACACCCGCGACTACGGGGTCGGGGCGCAGATTCTCCAGGACCTGGGCCTGTCCCGCATCCGACTGCTGACCAACAACCCGCGGAAGTTCACGGCCCTGGCCGGATACGGCATCGAGATCGTCGAGCGGGTGGCCATCGAGATGAGGCCCACGCCCCAGAACCTCAAGTACCTGAAGGCGAAGAAGGACAAGCTCGGCCACCTGCTCGATAACGTGTAACAGGTGAGCCCGCCCGGAGAACCGCCGCGCCGCATAGGTTAGCTCGATTCGACCGCCCCGCCCCGACGCCGGGAGCGGGGCCGGTCGCCTTTTGAGGAGATGGTATGAAGATTGCCACGTTCAACGTGAACTCGATACGCTCGCGCCTGCCCATCGTACTCGACTGGCTGAAGCAGAACGAACCGGACGCGCTGTGCCTGCAAGAGACGCGGGTGGCGAACGATGCCTTTCCCGAGCGGGCGTTCGAGGAGGCCGGCTACCGGGCCGCGTTCCGGGGCGACGGCGGCCGCAACGGCGTCGCCATCATCACCAGGGAACCGCTGGAAAACGTATCGACCGGGATAGACGACGGCGGGCCGCGCGACGACGACCGGCTTATCCGCGGCACCCTGGGAGACATCGAGATCGTCAACACCTACGTGCCCCAGGGTCAGGGCGTGGACAAGCCGGCGTATCGATACAAGCTCGAGTGGCTGTCACGGCTTGTCGGCTTCTTCGGGCAGCACTACACGGTCGAGAAGCCGGTGCTCTGGTGCGGAGACCTGAACGTGGCTCCGACCGAGCTCGACGTGCACGACCCGAAGCGGATCGAGGGGCACGTCTGCTTCACCCCCGAGGTCCGCGAGGCGTTCGGGCGGGTCGTCGATTGGGGGTTCGTCGATGTGCTCCGAAAACACCACCCCGAGCCGGGCGTGTACACCTTTTACGACTACCGGGGCCGGCACGTGATTGAGCAGAACAAGGGCTGGCGGATCGACCACATCCTGACGACCGAGCCGCTGGCCGAGCGGAGCGTCGACTGCTTCGTGGACCTGGCCCCCCGCAAGCTCGAAAAGCCCTCCGACCACACTCCACTCGTCGCCGAGTTCGAGGGGTAGCGGCGGGTCACCTGTGTGGGTAGTAGTCGGCGGCGGTCTCGTACATGGCGAGGATGTTCTCGACGGGAGCGTCGACCTGGATGTAGGTGTGGCCGGGGCCAAACACGTATCCGCCGTCCTCGCCGAGCACGTCGATCAGCCGCCGGGCCTCGGCGGCGACCTCCTCGGGCGTGTCCTTCGACAGGACCTGCTGCAGGTCCATCCCTCCGTAGAAGCACAGATGCTCGCCGAAGTCCCGCTTCAGGCCCTCCGGCTCCATCCCGTCCGCCCGGGTCTGGATCGGCTCGAGCATGTCGACGCCGCAGTCGATGATCATCGGGAGCAGCGGCCGCACACCGCCGCAGACGTGCAACAGGAAGAGTTTGCCGTGTTTGTGCGCGGTGTCGACGGCCTCTCGGAGGTAGGGTACGCACAGGCGCCGGAACACGTCCGGGCTGAACAGCGGCCCGCGATGCGAGCAGAAGTCGTCGGCCATGTAGACGATGTCGATCCCGTCCCCGAACCCGGTCAGCATCTTGTCGAGGAAGAACATGACCCGCTCGCGGATCGTCCTGATCAGCTTCTCGGCGTACTCCGGGCGGATGGCGAAGTCCATCATCAGGTCTTCCATCCCCCGGACGTAGGACGCGATGAAGTACGCCCCCCAGGTTGCGGGTGCGATGATGGCCCGGCCGCGGTGTGCGGCGATCTCCTCCGGAAAGTGCGAGAAGTCCAACGTATCGTCGTCCGGCCAGTCGTGGCTGTCGATGTCGCCCGGATCGTCCTTGCCCGCCAGCGGGTTCTCGATGACTTCGTCATAGACGCCGCCGGAATAGGGGGTGACCCGGACCTTATATCCCCAGATCGAGGTCTTCTCCGTCTTGTCCTTCTCGGTTCGCGGGTACTCGTAGTTGCCGGGCAGGACCATCCAGGTATCGCAGTTAAGGCGGTCGAACAGTTCTTCCTTTGACGAGGTGCCCAGGTGGCGGTGCAGCGTCTGGTACACCTCCTGCTGGCCGTCGAAGGTGATGGGGACGCGGTCGGTGGCTCTCCGGTCCACGGCGGCGAGCACCCGCTCCTTGGATGTCATCGGTTTTCTCCCTTATCTCGCCGGAAAGCAGTGGGCGGCTGTCGCCGCGAATATTATGGACGGAGAACGGCGGGATGCAAGGGGCGCCGGTGCCGGACCCCTGGGCGGCCGGGGGCGACGGTGTCGGCCTCAGGTAAGCAGACGGCGTTTGCGGAGCCACCATTCCAGCGACAGAGGGGTGACGAAGAGGATGAGGAAGCCCCAGGAGTCCCAGATCGAGCGGGGGTGCCCTTCCCAGATGTGCTCCGACTGGGCCTCGATCATGTCGGGGATTCGGTCGGCATCGTGGATCATGAACGCCTCGCCGGCGGTCTTGTCCGCGACGGACCGCATCACTTCGTAATGCAGGCGGACGCTCTGCTCTTCGAGTGCGGCGGTCTCGACGGTGAACGAGGCGGTCTCGCGGTCCTGGTCGGGGTCGGGCTGCGCCCAGACCGTGTAGCTGCCGGCCTCGTCGACCCGGGTGGTTCCTCGGTAGGTCCCCTTGTCTCCGGGGTCCTGCTGCAGCCGGATGATATCGGACCGCCCGACCGGCCGGTCGAGGTGGACGTCCATCGATTCCGCGCTCGACGGACGGAGTGCCTCGTCGACCGAACTTGCGATGATCTCGACGGTATCGCCGACCGCGTATCGCGCCTGGGGGACGGAGATGTCGAGCCGCTTGACCCGGTCCCCGACGCGGTCGATCACCCGCCGCCAGAACCGGTAAAAGTACTTGTCGCCGACGAGGAACCGCCAACGCCACAGCTCGTCGGTGGCGGAGAAAAACACCCGGCCTTTCCCGTATCGCTGTTCGGCAAAGATGGGGAACGGGCTCTCCCCGTCGTCCATCATCAGGGTGTCGCCGGGCCGCACGGC